>NZ_JBDIVO010000171.1:0-9788 GCF_039794385.1 Methylocaldum sp.
CGTTTTCGGCGGCAACATATTCACCGTCGCCCGCGAAGCAGCCGCAGGCGATCACGTTGCAATCGAGCCACTCGAGATCGCGAATCTCCTCGGCCGACAAGCCGGCGGAAGCATTCAGGCGGAATCGTCCTTTGGCGTCGTCGAGCAGAAAATTGAAAAAGCATTCGCAGCCGAGTTGGCGCATTACGGCGAGGCAAAGATCCTCGATAATCGTATGCGGCTCATCGGTAGCCAACAGCCTCGCCGACGTTTCGGCTAGCAGCTTGAACCGCCGTTCGCTCGCTGCCAGCGTCTGTTCGGCCTGTTTACGCTCGGTAATGTCTATGTTGCTTCCGGCCATATGGACCGGACGGCCTTCGGCATCGTAGCGGATTGTGGCTCGCAGTTCGATCCAGCGGACGGTGAAGTCATTTTGGCGGATGATGCGGAATTCGCTGCTGAAATCCGGCGCTTGCCGCGCGAACGCCGTCTCTATACCCGACTTCAAGGTATCCCGATCGCCCGGATGTACCAGATTCAGCCAGGCATCGGTGGAGTGTTCGAACGCTTCGGGCGCGATACCGTAAATCTGGTACCACTGCGGCGACATACGGTGACGAGCGTCTTGGCTTAGATCGGCCTCAAAGCTCGCTACCTGGACGATCTTTTGCGACAGCTGGAGGAGTTGATCGCGTTCGTATAGCGCAGCCTCGAGGGGCTGCCGCTCGGCCAAGGCTCGATTGAGCAGCGACTGGCGCTCCAATGCGGCCCTGAACGCGCGCCGTTCGGCTTTGCGCAGGCGCGAAATCCCAAAGCTCAGTACTGTGCCTACTCCAAAAAGTAGTCCCAATCGCAGGGCTTCGGCGGGGTTCAGGATGTCGATAGAATCGGTCAGAATGACCAGGAGCGGAACGCTTGCCCCCATGCTCAGCGCGGTAGCCGCGAACCCCGCGCTCATTCCGCCATGCCATGCCCCGAACATTATTGCGACCAAGAACAGGGACAACGGTGGCGGTGGATCGAGAATGGCTCCTAGTGCAAGAATTATGGCGCTGACACAGGCCGTCGCTCCGATCGCAACCGAATATCCGTTTCCCAGCAATCGCTTTACGTTCACTCCGTTGTTCCCTCATATGACGTCAGGTCACGGGTCCACAAATGGTTAGTGTACTGCGGGTTGCGGGAAGGGGTGAAGGTTTTGTCGAGAGGCGGCTAACCGAATGAACGCACGCCCCTCGGACGGGCGGAATATCAAAAGCGGTTAGCTACGGGGAGCGGTGCCGGGCAGGGCATCAGGAAAAGGAGAATTATAAGAATTTTGCCGAAAGCCCCATTGCGGCTGAGACTTACCGCATTAGATGAGATAACTGGACCAGACCGCCTCCTCCTCTTGACCGACTCTCGGCTGGCCTTTGGCCGATGTCTTTTTCTTTAGTATTTTTCTGGTCCAGTTATCTTGGAGCATCCTGTTCCTGCGAGATCCGCATTCCTTTCGCTATGTCCTAAATCCTACCGAATCATCCATGGTTCGGCCTCGAATCGTTCAACCCGTACTCCTATCCTTAGCCAGGCTTAGGGGTAGGCTGTTACATTCGAGTGACGCGTATTTAAGCGTGTTGCGCCTGATCAAGACATCCGCAAGTCTACGTATGGACACCGGTGTTCCGAAAAAGCCGTCGGTTTGGAATTGCCTGGGCCGTTCATGCGTCCATAGGCACTTTTGCGTATTTCCGAAAGAGCTCGGACGCTGTTCAATGACAACTACTCTGCAATCACCAAGGGCGCTTTCCCCCGAGGCGCCCGTGGCAGTCGTCGAGTGGAATCAGGGATGATTCGATCAGTGTCAGGACAAGCGAAAGGAACCGGGGTGTCGCATGGAAAAGGATGTTCCGAGAGTAATGATGGCTGGGCGCTGGTGTCGAGTCACCCGGAAATGCGGAATTTGTCGCCGAAACAGCGGATGTTTAGGTCCAGTCGTCAAGACTCTCCTTCGAACCTCACGCTTCGGTTATTCTGTTTTATCGCATCTCGATCCCGGCCGATAGAACATCCTTTTAATCCAGCCAGGACGGAGGAGGGATCGCGTCGTCCTTGGCGCGTCGTCCGATGCCTCAATGTAAAAATTCGATTTGCTTGTCGAGGAATTCCCGCGCCCGGAAGATGCGCGAGCGGACCGTTCCGACCGGGCATTGCATGACCTGGGCAATTTCGTCGTAGCTCAGCCCGTCGAATTCCCGCAACTGGATAGCAGTCCGCAACTCCCCCGGAAGTTTGTCGAGCGCCTGCTGAATGGTTAGCGCAAGTTCCTCGGTCAATACCAAGCCTTCCGGAGTTTCCTGGTCTTTCAGTCGAACGGCGGATTCGAACTGCTCGGCCTCTTCGACATCGAGCTCGTCTTCCGACGGGCGGCGCAGCCGCATCGCCAGGTGATTCTTGGCGGTGTTGATGGCGATTCGATAGAGCCAGGTATAGAACGCGCTGTCACCGCGGAATCTCGGGAGCGCAAGGTAGGCCTTGATAAAGGCTTCCTGCGCGACATCCCACGATTCGTGAGGGTCCTTGATATAACGGCCTATCAGTTGCAAGAGCTTGGCCTGGTACTTGCGCACCAGACGATCGAAAGCACTCCGGTCTCCCTGTTGGACTCGATGTACCAATTCCTGATCGTCGATATAAACAGTAGCCATGAAGATCCTCCTTGGAAAGATTCTGTCGGATCCCATAACGGCTTCAGTGTTCGAGCTCATCAAGACCGTCCTGTCCAAAAAACCCTTCCGCTCAGCAGTTATACCGATTTTTACCGTTATCTTCCTGTTATCATTCGGCCATGGATATAGCCGCACAACAAAAAGCTTATATCGTTAAAAGGCAAATAGTGCCGCTACAGCAGCGAGTTACACCAGCCGTTAGGTGTTCCGACGTTAAATAAGAATTGGTTTATGGTCTTATTAAACACTCGGCATTTGTTGTAAAAAAGTCGTAAAACTTCGCACGAATATCTACGGATCAAATCTCTTCGCCTTTAACCGCTTTCCCGGTTCGTTGCCTGAAAAGACCTCGAAGCCCTTCAAATGTCAGCTGGATTTCATCGGAATGCGCAGTCGTTGACCTGGCCGAAGCACCGTCCCTTGCGTGATCGCGTTCATCGTCAGCAATTTGCGAAGTCCAACGCCGTATTTTGCCGCGATCAGACGCGGAGATTCGCCACGGCGAACCACATGTACCCGGTGCCCTTGTTTCGACAGCTTTGCGGACTTGGCTTTCTGCGCGACGGCTTTTCCGCGCCCGGAGCCCTTTACGATATCCTCTGCCGGGACCGGTGCCGGCGTCGTGAGCAAACGCGATGACATCATCACCGGCTCCTCTCCGACATCGATCAGCGAGGCAGTGACGATGCGTCTGTTGGACTGAGCGTCATCGCCGGCCACCAGCACGGGTTGTTCATAGGCCGAAATGCCCGGGGTGCGCTCCAAGGTCCCTTGAGGAAGCCAAACGTCGATGCCCGCGGGGAGCAGGGTGCGCCCCTTGATCGCGGATGTTGTCCAAGCGGGGTTGAGCTCGGCAAGCGTGTCGCGTTCCAGGCCGTGGAGTCTCGCCAGATGAGTGACCGGAAGGGAGCCGGTTAGACGGACGAGATCGTGCTTGAGAGGCGGTTGGAAGAATACGCCCGCCGGGAAATAATTCGGCAGATTCTGGATGATCGACCGCACGGCAAGGAATTCGGCATAAAAATTCCGTGACGCGAAACCGAAGGTCGAACCTTGGTAATAGCGGACGATCCGAGCGAGGTTCGGTCCGAATTCGTCTCTGGCGCGCGCCATTCCGCCTATGCCGTGGTTGTACGAGGTGATCGCCAGTCCCCAGTCGCCGAGCACTTCATAGGCGTGGGCCAGGTACCGTGCGGCGCCGCGCGTGGCAAACACCGGATCATAGCGCTCGTCGACCGCCCGGCTCAGGTGAAGGCAGCGGCGAGCTGTCGCGCGCATGAATTGCCACATCCCGGCGGCTCCCGCCGAGGAATGCGCGTGATTGACGAAAGACGATTCGACGTGGGGAAGCAAGGCGAGGTCTTCGGGCAATTCGGCCTCGCGGAATATCCTGCGGAACAGGCGATCGTAGCGGCCACTGGCTTCGAGTCCCTTTAGAAAGCGTTCCCGCAGCCCGCGTTGACCGCGTACCCGCTGACTTGCTCCGTACACGGCGTTTTCGCCGGCGTGGCTGACCAGGAGATCGAACAGTCGTTGCTGCGTGTCGGTCAAGCTGGCACCGAACCGCACCCGATCTTCCAAGTCCCGAAGTTCATTTTCGAGGGCATGGAGGTGCCATTCTACGGACGCTTTATGCTCATGCGTCAGACCCTCGCCATCGACATCCGGCAGCTTGATCACGTCGTAGACCACGCCCAAATGAACGCTGTCGTGGAGTGCAAACTGATTCAGATGCCACACCCCGAAAACCTGGCGCCAGAATTGCACCGCATCCTGCAATCCTACCGGCTCGACAAACGGGGGGCTGCCTTGTTCCTGCACCGCATCCGGATAATGACGGGGTCGAGGAACGGTATTCTCGGCAGTGGATTCGGCAAACACCATCACCAAGATGCCGAGCGTCATCCAAGAGCGAAACGAGGATTTCGGTTTCATAACGATCCATCTCCATCCGTGAGAAACAGTCGTGCGGGCACGACGGAAAGGTAAAGTCGATGCCTTCTTTTTCGGGTTTCTGGGAAACTGGGGAAGCCCCCCGAAATACCCCGATGTAAGTATCTCTCCGTAGTCAGCTGGGGGCAAGTGATATCCGCAAGCGATTCAAACGGTGCTTTCGGGATCAAGCGTGACGAGGCTATCATCCCGAAATATTCGGCGGAGTGCTTCTACTAGAACCCGGATGGAGGACATGCGTTGACGCCCGATGACTCAGCGAAGCCGGACAGAGGATCCGAATGGTTCGTTCCCCGATTCGGCTCTCCTAAATTTCGGAGAGCGATCGGCCTTCTTTTTCTGCCCTATACGGCGATGGTCATGTCCTTTACCGTGATCGGGTCCGTGCTGGCACCCGATCTCCATTGGGACCGGGTGATCGCCATCGCCTTCATTTACTTCTTGGGTCTCGGAATCGGCGCCCATGCCCTGGATGCGCTGGGCAGCAAGGCGAAAAAGCCATGGGGCGACGTGTTCGGCAAACGGCAGCTGTGGCTCATGGCGGGATGCTCGCTAGCGGCGGCCTATCTGGTTGCAGCCTACTTCATGGTGCGTTTCGTGCCGAATCTGATCTTCATCGCGCTTGTCGAGGGATTCTTCGTCTTTGCCTATAACCTGGAATGGTTCGACGGACGCTACCATACCGACGGATGGTTCGCGTTTTCATGGGGATTTCTGCCGGTTTTGGCGGGATACGTGATGCAAACGAACACTCTCTCCGTCGCCGTGATCGCGGTCGCCTTGTCCATGGCTCTGTTCAGCCTGGTAGAGATCAAGACATCGCGGCCTTACAAGGCGCTCAAGCAATGCGGCGGCGGCCTCGGCGATGCCGATCGGGCCTTGATGATCCGGTACGAGGCGATTTTGAAAAGCATCAGCCTAGGAGTCATCGTGCTGGGCATGGGCCTGCTGCTGTTTCGCGTGTTCGATTAGGGCGCTACCTCTCTGCCGATATCGGCGAATATCCCGGCGGGTCTTGCCCAAGTTGTGATATGGTCTCCCGAGCGGTTTTCGCCATGTGAGAAGGACTGCGGGCGTGAAGGGATTCAAGGATTATTGCTGCGGGTGTAGGCCGATTCTTGTTGAAGCGATCGATCAGACCTTGCAGGGACTTTTTCAGGGCCTGCATGTCCGTCCCGATGAGGCGCTGAACGATACGTTCCGGGGCGGAAAGATGATCAGAGGTTCCCTCGTGTGCCTGGTGAACGAAAGCCTTGGCGGAAATCCGTCGTCCGCAGTGCCGAGATCCGTGGCGGTGGAGCTTGTTCACGGGGCCACGCTGATCCATGACGATTTCGTGGACCAGGATCGCGCCAGGCGGGGCAAACCTGCTGCCTGGACCTTGGCGGGGGCGCGGAAAGCGGTGCTTTTGGGAGATGTCATCTTCGCTTCCGCCATCGAGATGATGAGCGACTTGAGCCGGGATGATGGTCTGGCGGTGTCGCGTGCGATCGCCCGAATCGCCAAGGGCGCGTTTCAGGAACCCATCGATCCTTCGGAACTGGCTGTTTATCTCCGGGCCGATGCCGTGCCCGAATCCCTCTATGACGCGATCATCGATCTCAAGACCGGCGTGCTTTTCGGCGTTGCCTGCGAACTGGGTGCACTTGCGGCGGGTGCCGAGCGGGATGTCCGAAATGCGTTTTATCGCTATGGTGTTTTGATCGGCGAAGCGTATCAGATCGCCGACGATTTGCAGGAAATCAAGCATCACCTGTCGAGCGGAGTCATCGACGCTCGGGCCATAGCCGCTCTTGCGCCTGCGATAGTCCGCTTCGGCGGGAACCTACAAGCCTCGATTACGCCCCTGTTGACCGGAGAGCGCTCGACGCTGTCGTGCGAACTGTCGAAAAGCTTCGAGGAAGCACGGATGAACATGGAGGAGGAGATGGAACGACGTCTCCAATTATCGTGTCTCGAGGTCTCGGGGCTCGTGCCCGACTCCCGCAAGAGAGTAATGATTCATGACGCTCCACGGGATTTGATCGACATGTTTAACGGGGTTTAACGCATCGGGCTTTGGAGTGAGCGCTCACCGGAATTTCAGCTCGCGGATTTCGTCGCCGTCACCAGGGCCGACGCGCCCCAGGTCAGCGTTTCGACGTTCACCGGGGCGAACCCGTTCTCGCGCAAAACCTCCGGAAGTTCGGTCAGCCATGCGGTTTGTTTGAGAAATCCGGGCAGTTCGTCGAAAACCGTTTTCCATTCGGGAAAAAATCTGGGTCCCGCCATTTGAAGAATTTTGAAGTAAAACTCCCAGAGCCGGGCGAATATGGGACCGCTGGGATAGGTGAAATCGTGCATGACGAGAACTCCGCCGGGGCGAAGCATGGCCTTGGCGTTTCGAATCAGACTCTCCAGCTCGGCATATTTGGCCAGATAAGAGGATGTAATACAGTCGATCGGGCCATCGACGCGGATGTCTTCGGCTTTTCCGAGCATGAAATCCACATTCCGGAGTTTCAGCGCGCGCGCTTTTTCCTTGGCGATATTCAGATATTCGTCCCGGAGTTCCACGCCCGTGACCCGGCATGCGGGAAAACGGCGGGCGATCTTGAACGTCAGGATGCCGGTCCCGCAGGCCTGGTCGACGATATGCGAAGCGTCTTTAGGAATCGCGTCCACAATCCTCTGTTTCCACCAAAGGTCGAAACCCAGGGTGCAGAGTCTGACGATGGTGTCGTAGCTGGCGCCGGTGCCGGCGAAAAAACGATGGGCCGTGGCTGTTCCGGGATGCGAATCCATGCGACCGACTCCTTGGGCTGCAACAAAGCCCGAAAGTGGATATTTCTCGAAGGCCGAGACTATCACGCGCATTAGGGTTTCGACTACTCCGACATCTATGTCGTCGGAAGCTTCCGACGGCGAATGATTTGGATTCTCATAGAGCGTGTTGCCGCCGAGACAAACCGTTTGCGAATCGTAAAGTTCCCACTTATCCTAAACTGAACCGTTTAGTTTAGGGCGTCGCAACTGTGTTCATTCGTTTTCTGCTTCATCGGACTTCTCCGCCGGTCTTTTTTCAACGCCGATTCGGCGCATCGAAGCGCGGTTCGTCTACCCTGATCAGGACCCGAGTTCGATAGCGCGTCATGGCGGCAAGCGCAGCGGAGAAAATCCGTCTCGACACTGCCGGGAGCGAGCCGGAGCACGTAAGCGAAAGTCCGGAGATCCGGGAAAGAGAGGTCAGCCCGTCCGAATGGATCGGTTTTACCGCCATGATCTTCGGAGTATTCATGGCGGTCCTCGATATTCAGATCGTCGCCAGTTCTCTGGAGCAGATTCAGGCGGGTCTTTCGGCGACGCGGGACGAGATCGGCTGGGTGCAAACCGCCTATCTGGTCGCCGAAGTGGTGATCATTCCCTTGTCCGGGTGGTTGGGCCGGGCCTTATCGACCCGTTATCTGTTCGTTCTCGCCTGCGGCGGCTTCACCTTGATGAGCCTATGCTGCGCGCTGGCCTGGGATCTGCCCTCGATGGTGGTGTTCCGAGCCTTGCAGGGGTTGTTCGGCGGAGCCATGATCCCGTCGATATTCGCGGTGATCTACACCTTGTTTCCGCCCCGCTTGCAACCGGCGATCACCATCCTGGTGGGGCTGGTGGTTACCGTCGCGCCCACCGCGGGCCCGGTACTCGGCGGCTATCTCACCGAGACGGTATCCTGGAAGGCGCTGTTTCTGATCAATCTCTTGCCCGGCTTGCTGGTCTGCCTAGGAACCTGGCTGTTCCTGCGGATTGACGAGCCCGAATGGGACTTGCTGAATCGGATCGATTTCCGCGGCATTTTGTACATCGTGGTTTTCCTTGGCAGCCTGCAATTCGTGCTGGAAGAGGGGACTCGGAAAGACTGGTTCGAAAGCGGCGAGATCGTGTTTTTCGCTTGTCTTGCCGCGGCGGGCGGCGTCGCGATGTTTTACCGGGAACTGACGCTCGAACACCCTATCGTCGACCTTTGGGCGTTTCGCAACCGCAATTTCGCTGTCGGCTGCGCGTTCAGCTTCATCCTCGGCATCGGCCTCTACACCATGATTTATCTGATCCCGGTGTATCTGGCCGGAGTCAAGGGGCTCAACAGTCTGCAGATCGGTCAATACGTCATGGTGACGGGCTTATTTCAATTCGTATCCGCCTTCTTCGCCGGCCCGTTATCCAAGG
Organism: Methylocaldum sp.; assembly: GCF_039794385.1. NCBI lineage: Bacteria > Pseudomonadati > Pseudomonadota > Gammaproteobacteria > Methylococcales > Methylococcaceae > Methylocaldum > Methylocaldum sp. Next base: position 8,835 of record NZ_JBDIVO010000171.1, read on the forward strand.
TGCTGGATTCGCGCCTGATGCTGGCCGGCGGACTGGCGCTCTACGGAACCGGCGCCTGGATGAACGGCAGTCTGACCGCCGACGCCGGCTATTGGGAATTCTTCTGGCCGCAAGCCGTGGAAGGCTTCGCCTTGATGTTCTGTTTCTTGCCGATCAGCGGTTTGGCCCTCGGTACCTTGCCGCCGGACGAGGTCAAGAACGCTAGCGGGCTGTTCAATCTGATGCGCAATCTGGGCGGAGCTATCGGCATCGCTGTCGCCAGTTCCTTGAAAACGCGCTATATCAAGGAGCATTACGCTGCGTTGCGAGAATCCGTGACCGGGGGTTCGCGGGAGGCAGAAGCCTTGATCGCTAAGCTGCAGGCGCAAATGGCCGGATTTCCCTTGCCGGACAGCGAAAAAGCGGCGCTCAAACAGCTTTCCCGGTGGGTGATACGAGAAGCCGAGGTCATGGCCGCCAACGATTTATTCCATCTGCTGGGGGCTATCTTTTTCGCCTCCCTCTTGTTGATGCCTCTGGTCAGGAAAGTGTCGACGGATCAGGAAACCGGTGGAGGACACTGATCCCGCACCGATTCAACGAAAACCTCTTGGGGAAGGGCAGCAGTAGTCGGCAAGGGATTGCCACCTACGACTAAAATAAACCGGCTCCCGCGATCGGGAGATGTTCTTATCTAAGTCAGCCAAACAAACCTGGTCGCCTGTCCACAGATTTCGTGGACAACCTTGTGGATAAATATGGGGATGAAAGCGGCGGCACCTGATATTTTCGGGCCTTACGTTAGTCTGGCCAGGTTTTTTTCAGGCCCGGTTGTTGGACGGATTAAAATCGTAACCTATTGATTTTGCGAAGATGATTTATTACGAAATGATGAATTGATAATTTACGGTATCGCCTTAACTAAGCGCTGCTTGTTCAAAATCCTGTCAAGTCTTGACAGTGGATAACTTTTCG
>NZ_JBDIVO010000172.1:0-9690 GCF_039794385.1 Methylocaldum sp.
GCGTGGGTTGACAATCCTTTGCCGAAAAAGGCGTCTGGCCGACAATAAGGTCAAATTGGCATATCACGAGACCGCGAGTGCAGAATTTCTCCGACCGATTGGCCCGAATTCCCGAACTGACCGCACGTTGGCGTTCCGGGAACTTGAGCGATGCCGCCTATGCGGCGCTGTATTTCTTTACCTGGCTGATTGCATTGCACGGACCGCGTTTTGCTTCGCGCAGGGTCAAGAGCGATCCGAGGCCGGACGCATCAAGCTGGCTGGCGGATTTCGACCGATCGGCCGGAAGCGAATTGGAGCGGGTGCTGGTCGATCGGATCGAGCGTTATCACTTTTTCGGTCTTATCCCGAATGCTTCGGTGGCGCTCTCGGCGTGGTTGCGCGGCGAATGGCCCCTACTGCTGACCGAGCGGATTCCGCCGCCCGGAGAAGTCCTTGAGATGCAGGCGACGGGCCGGCGGCCGGTCACGGTCGTGGCCGATTATCCGCGGCTCTTGCGGCCGGTTCTCAAGAAGCCGAACGGTTTCGCTTTTTTCGTGCACGACCTCGAACATGCCTTCAAGTTCTTCCACGACCCCAATGTCCACGACGGACAGAGGAAATTTTTCGGGTTGCTTCGGGAGACGGTTCGGCAGGGTTTATTCAGTCCCTATCTGGGCGATAAGGTTTTTGCGGAGAAGTTCGATTACCTGATCAGCGACATGAATACCCACGTGATTCACAGCCTGCGCTTCCTGGGCGCGATTCTGATCGAGTGCATCTTGCGCCGGGAAGGGAAGGCGCCGCATGAAACGCTGTCGTCCGCAGCCGGGGACGAGTTAGCCGAACTGCTGCAAACCCTGAGCCGTTGCTGGGCGTTTTCGCCGGCCGCCGAGAAAGCGATGCTGCGTCTCATCGACGGCGGGTTCGGCGAGGCCGATGCGGCTTTGATCGAGCGGGCGGTCTCGCGGGCCTCGTAGGGCGGGTTAGGCCGGAAGGCCGTAACCCACCGAAGAACCCCACACCGGCGGGTTACGCGGAGCCTGTCCTGAGTTTCGTCGAAGGGCCTGTCCTGAGCCTGTCGAAGGGCTAACCCGCCCTACAGCGAACGTTCATTTGAATGCCCTCGGGAATTACGCCGTTTCCACAACAGCCGCCTTGATTCCCGGCTCTTCGGGCCGTTCGATGACCAGCGCGGGCCGGGTTTCGCGAGCGCCGATGGTCGCCAGATCCCAGATCAGCAGAACCAGGCCGACGGCGGTGACGATTCCGAAAATCAGCCGCCAAAACATGGCCTGCGTGAACCAGGGGTGGGTCTGGGCGGCGAAATAACCGCTCCAGGTCGAGCCTTCGATAGCACGTTCGATGAACGATTGCTCGTAGCCGGCGATGAGCAGGGCCACGGTCATGCCGACCACGCCGAGATTCAAGAGGACCATCGACCATTTCCACTTCCAGCCGTTGTCGGCGAGATTGGCGCCCATCCACACATTGCCGCGCCACTGTTGTACCGCGAGATAGAAGAAGGCGATATTGATCGTGGCGTAAGCCCCGAAGAACGACAAATGGCCGTGGGAAGCCGTCCATTGAGTGCCGTGGGTGTAGAGATTGATTTGCGGCAGGGTGTGCATGAAGCCCCAGACGCCGGCGCCGAAGAAGTTGCCGAAAGTGTGCGCGATCACCCAGCCCAGCGCGGGATGATTGGTGCTCTTGAACTTGTGGACGCCGGCGTCATAGATGGAGTGCACCACCATGGCGACCAGCGGAATCGGCTCCAGGGCGGAGAAGAAGCCGCCGATGGGGAACCAGTACTCGGGGGTGCCGATCCAGAAATAGTGATGGCCCAGCCCCAGGATGCCCGAACCGAACATCAGCGCCACCTCGATGTACAGCCAGGTCTGGACGATCTTGCGCCGGGCGCCCAGGAGCTTCATCAGGCTCCAGGCCATGATGCAGCCGACCAGCACCTCCCAGGTCGCTTCCACCCAGAGATGGACCACCCACCACCACCAATAGTGATCCACGGTCACGTTGGTGGTGTAGAACATCCCCGCCAGATAGAGACCGACCAGGGCGACCAGATCGAGTGTGAGCACGCCGGAGACGCCGGACCAGCGGCCCTTGGAAAAGGTGCCCGCGACGTTGTAGAAGAACACCAGCATGACGGCGACGATGCCGATATCCGCCCACCGAGGTGCCTCGATGTATTCGCGCCCTTCGTTGATCAGCCACCGGGTGGTATCGTCGCCCGCGCCGATTTGCAGGAACAGATACACCAGCACGACGACGCCGACCGCGGCCGTCAGCACCCAGAAGGCGATCTCCCCGAGCTTGAGCCCGACGATCTCGACTCCGCTCTCTTCTTCGAGAAACCAGTAGACGGCCCCGATGAACCCGTACAGCATCCACACGATCATCGCGTTGATGTGGAGCATGCGGTTCACGCTGAAATCCAGGGTTTCGAACAGAAAGCCGGGAGCGAGGAACTGAACGGCGGCGAGCAGGCCGAACAGGATTTGCGCCACGAAAAGAACCATCGCGACAATAAAATATTTCACCGCGAGCTTTTGTCCGCCATTGAGATTTCGACTGTCAAGGACTCCGACGCTCATTATTGGTTCTCCTGTGCGTATAGGGTCTTGAAGTTATGAGGAAAGCCGTTGGTGTCGATGGCCGCGGTCCATTTGAGAAAAGCGATCAGTCCCCTGGCCTCGTCTTCGGTGATGCCGAGGTCGGGCATCCTGCGCCCGGTGCCGTACGACCTGGCGTTGCCGGCCGGGTCCTGGAGGAAAGCCAGCATCAGCGTCTCGCGGTTGGTTTCGTCCACCCAATTCGGATCCAGCCAGGACTTGGTCAGGTCGGGCGCGTAGTAGGCGCCGTTCCCCAGAATCGTATGGCAGTTGATGCAGTTCTTCGCCTGAAAGGTCTTCTTGCCGAGGGTCACGAGCTTTTCCGCCTCTTCGTCGCTCAAGGTCTTGCCGAACAGAGGCGCATCGCTTTCGACAACCGGTACGTAGCGGTTCAGCTTGGCGTTGAGACGGTAATCGATCTTCTTGTTGATGACGCTGTAGGCGGGTACGCGCGCGGTGCTGCCGGCCGACACCTTGGCCATCGAGTCGAAGGTCAGGACGATCAGCAGCAGAAACGAAACCGCCGTCACCCAGATGGCGGTTTTCTTCCAAAACGTTTCGGATGCCCATAGAGGCGTAGTGTTCACGATTGTTCCCCCTCTTGTTGTTGGTTGATGATCGGACGATCGTGTTCGGAGTGTTCGCCGGCATGAGTGGCCGTGCATAGCCGCCAGATCGCCTGAGGCGCGGCGAAGTAGCCGATCAGCATGAGGCCGGCGATGATGCGCCAAAAGCCTTCGAAATGGGATGTTTCCGCCAACAGCCAAACCGAGACGGCCAGAACGCCGTAGCTGACATAGGCCAAAATCAAGAATCCGGGACGGCGCGTCAGCTTGCCCCAGGCAAAAAGCGCGGCATAAGAGGCGCCGGCGAGGATGATCGTAGCGGCCGAGAAGACGTTGAGAAAGAAATCCTTTAGCTCGACCGGTTCGATCATCGGCGGTGCAAGGATGTCCGCTTGTGTGCGTTCAACCGGGAGCGCTACACGTCCAACGATTCGTCGTCGTCATATTCGTCGAATCCATCGCCGGAGTCGTCGAAGCCGGAATCGGAAGCCGGTTCGTCAGCGTTGTAGTACTCGTTGATGGTGATGTTTTCGACGTTTTCAGGAGAAGTCGATGCCGAATCGAGGAATCCGCCGCCGGAACCGTGGTGCAAAAGGTTTTCGATGCCGTGGAACAGAAACGCGCCGCCCGCGATTCCGGCCGCAGTCGCTGCCGCCGTACCTAAGAAACTCATGGCGGAGCTTTGTCCGGCCATATTCGTAGCATGGGGCGATGCCGGCGGTCCACCGGCAGGCGGCATGGACGCTGGCCGGTTGGGGGATGTGCCCCAAGGGTCCGCACCCAGAAAACCGCTCGCTTGGGAGCTTTTAACCTGCAATTGATTGATCTGATTTTGCAGTTGCTCGATTTGGGCCTTGGCGGCATTCAGCGCTCTTTCCTGCAACAGCGCTTTCTGTACGAGCAGATAAACGGCATCGGGTTGTTGTGCCGTGGCCTGATTGATGAGAGTGTCGGCTTCCGGATCTTTGCTGGATACTTTAATTTGCTTGAGCTGGTCGAGGAAATTGGTCAGCAGACGTCGTTCTTCGGTGTGCATCAGGGTCTCCGCGTCGGAATATGTTGAATGATGCTGAAGTTAAGGATTTGTCAAACATTTTACAAGGTCTGACGGACGGCGCCGCTGTCGTGCGCCAGGGCAATCAATGAAATGGTTCTAAAGGAGAAATCAGCATGGCTACTGTACTGGTAACCGGTTCCAATCGTGGCATCGGTCTCGAATTTTGCAGGCAATACGCTGATGCGGGCTGGAAAGTTCTGGCGTGTTGCCGCCGTCCCGAGCAAGCGTCGGATTTGCAGGGTTTGGCCATCCATCATCCGTCGGTTTCCATTCATCAGTTGGACCTCGGAAATTTCGACCAGATCGATGCGCTGGCGCACGCCCAGGCGTCCGAAACGATCGACGTGTTGATCAATAACGCCGGAATCTACGGCGACTCCGGCCGGAATGTCCTTGGGGCGCTCGATTACGAGCTTTGGGCGCGGGTTCTGAAGATCAATGCGGAGGCGCCGGTCAAGATGACCGAGGCGTTTCTTCCCCATGTTTCGCGCAGTGAGCGCAAGTTGGTGGTCGCCATAACCAGCCTCATGGGCAGCATGGCCGATAACTCGAGCGGCGGCGCAATCATGTACCGCACCAGTAAGGCCGCGCTGAATGCCGCCATGAAGAGCCTTGCGATCGATCTCAAGCCCCGCGGGGTAGGTGTGATGATTTTGCATCCCGGCTGGGTGAAGACCGACATGGGCGGTTCAAACGCGCCGACGTCGCCGGCCGAAAGCGTCGCAGGCATGCGGCGGACGATCGAAGGTTTCGCTCTCCGCGACTCGGGGCGGTTCCTGGATTTTCGCGGACGCGAACTTCCCTGGTGAAGAAAGACGGCAAGCGTGTCATTTGAAAAAACACGGACCTTTGCCTACGCTTCATGGAACACGGGAAGATCGAAGCGAAGCTTCGAGGTGAAAGAACTTTCTCGTTGCTATGGTCACGAAAATCACTGTTTGCCAGCAAGGGGCCACTCATGTCGAGATCAATAAGAACCATTTTCCTTTCGGCGACGGCGGCGCTGGTCATGTCGTCCGCGTCGATGGCTTCGGACAATTACGGTCATGACGTGGGCATGAAATTGGGTTCGGGGCTGAGCAATCTGGCCATGGGATGGGTCGAGTTCCCCAAGAACATGATCAATACCACGAACGAAACCAACGTCATTTTTGGGCTCTCCGGCGGGTTTCTGAAAGGCGGGTTGCACACTCTAGGCCGTATCGCGTCCGGCCTCGTCGATGTCATTACCTTTCCCTTGCCTACGCAACCGATCACGAAACCTACCTTCGTGTGGCAAGACTTCGGCGTCGAAACGCAGTATGGTCCCGTCTTTCAGTTGAAAGATTAAGTCGGAGCGCGGCGGACCGTTGGTCAAGGTCCGCCTTTCTCGAAGCAAGAAGGGGTGACCGAGGTTCTCCCGGCATGGAGCGCCGACTCACCCCAGCCCTCATGTCCGTCCCCAGCGTTGTCTCCGGCCGATTTAAGGCGGAGTCGATCCCGTCATTGATAATTCTCGATTCGAAATCATACCGGTCATAATAGGTCCAAGTAGGTAAAGCACAATCAGCCGCGTTGATCAGTCTAATCATCCTATCAGCCTGGAATTCGAGCGGTTTTCCGAATCATCGAAATCGCCGCCGACAACATGGAACGCGGGAATTCACTGATTGGCGTCATTTGATCGCTAGCTATATTTCAGATCCAGGACGGACAGATGGTTTTGTCTGAATAGGTTGGTATATGCCAAAGGAAAAAAAGAGCAATCCAGCATCGATGTTTCCGGATGGGATGTCCGGATTCAAGTCGATAGACCGGTTTACCCGAACCTTGCTGGACGGCTTCGACGACGCGGTGTGCATGCTCGACGAGGCTGGCAACGTCGTTTTCATGAATCGGGCAGCGGAGGAGTTGTTCGGCTATTCCGAAGAAGAGCTTCGGGGACGATCCGTGTTTTCGGAACTGGAGGTGCCGGCGGAATCAACGCCGCTCCGCTGGGATCGCAAGCCTACGACGGTTGCGCAGGAGCGTTTCTTCAATACCAATGAGACTCGGTTCCGCCGCAAGGACGGAACGGTATTTGGTGCCCGGTATAGACTCACGCCTCTAAAGGAAGACGGCGTTCGTCTGAACCTTCTTCACCTGACCTGCATCGGTCCGTGCGAGAAGCGCGACGGCGTATTCGATACGGAGTCCAATCTCAGGGCGATACTCGACACCATCAGCGACGGCGTCATCGTCATTAACGATGTCGGGATTATTCAATTGCTCAACCCGGCCGCCGAGCGATTGTTCGGATACAAACGGGAGGAACTGATCGGGGAGAACGTCAACCGGCTCATGCCCTCGCCTTATCACGAAGAGCACGACGGCTATCTCGCCAATTACCGCAAGACCGGCATCAAGAAGATTATCGGTACCGGCCGCGAAGTCGCCGGTCAGCGCAAGGACGGCAGCGTTTTCCCGATGTATCTCTCCATCGGCGAGCTTCGGCAAGGGAATCGCCGCTTATTCGTCGGCATCACCCACGATTTGACTCGGCGAAAAAAGAACGAGGAATACCTGTCGATTCTGTCCGGTGCGGTGGAGCAAAGCCCGAACGCGATCATGATTGCCGATCTCGAAGGTCGCATCACCTTTGTGAACCGGGCCTTTTGCCGCCTGACCGGATACAGCGCCGACGAAGTCATCGGTCTGAACCCGCGGCTGTTGCAGTCGGGCCAGACGCCGCAGGGGGTTTACCGGCGGCTGTGGGAAACGATTCGGGCCGGCAAAGAGTGGCAGGGAGAGATTCAAGACCGGAAAAAATCGGGCGAACTGTATTGGGCGCTCGAAACGATCACCCCGATCCGCGATGCTTCCGGCAAGGTCACCCGTTATCTCGCGACCCAGCGGGACATCACCGAGCAGAAGCGCGCCAAGGAAGCGTTGCAGGAGAGCGAAGAGCGCTTTCGGCAAGTCGCGGAGATGGTCGGCGAGTGGTTGTGGGAGCAGGACCCGGAAGGCCGTTACGTTTACAGCAGCGGCTCGGCCTATACCATCCTCGGCTTGAAGCCCGAAGAAATCATCGGCAAGCGCTACCTGGATCTCCTGACTCCCGAGGATCGGCAACACTGGGCCGAGACCTTGCCGCCGACCGAGCGCGTTCACGAGGGTTTTTACAGGCTCATCAATCATTACCGCCACCGGGACGGACACGAGGTTTTCACCGAATCCACCGGCGCCCCGATATTCGACGACGAGGGCCAGGTCGTCAAATGGCGCGGCATGGATCTGGATATTACGGCGCGCAAGCGAGCCGAGGATACCCTGCGCTTGCGCGAGCGAGCCATCGAAGCGGCGAGTGTCGGTATCGTGATCGCCGACGCCCGGCAGCCGCATTACCCGAATATTTACGTCAACCCGGCGTTGAGCCGGATTACCGGCTATTCGCGCGAGGAGTTGCTGGGACGAAACCTCAAGATATTGCAGGGTCCGGAAACCGAAGAAGCCGCTAAAGAGACGATTCGCCAAGCATTGAGGCAAGGAACCAGTTGCGAGGTCGTGTTGCGAAATTACCGGAAGAACGGAACTCCCTTCTGGAATGAGCTGCTGCTGTCGCCGGTGCGGGATGGACAGGGTGTCGTCACCCACTACATCGGCATTCAGACCGATGTGACCGAGCGCCGGCGGGCGGAAGAGGAACGGCACGAACTCGAAATCGCCAAGCACATTCAGCTCTCGCTGCTGCCGAAAAGACCGCTGCGGCTTCCGATGGCCGAGATCGCCGGGGTCTGCGTCCCGGCGAGCCACGTCGGCGGCGATTATTTCGATTACTTCCATTACGATGGAAATGCCGATATCGTCGTGGCCGACGTATCGGGCCATAGCGTCGGTGCCGCTCTCATCATGACCGAAATGCGCAGCACCTTGAAAGCCGAGACCCGAAGGACGCCGGACAATCCGGCTCCGCAGAGCGCCGCCGAGGTGTTGCGGGCACTCAACCATCTCCTTTACGAGGATTTGAGTGCGGCCGAGCTTTTCATCACGATGTTCTATCTGAAATACGATCTCGGAGAACGCCTGCTGCGCTATGCCAACGCCGGACACAACCGCGCCTTGTTGCGGAGGCAGCGGGATTGGACCGTTAGCGAACTGGACGCGGAAGGACTGATCCTCGGCGTCAAGCGGGACGTGTTTTTCGAGGAAAAAAGCCTCATTCTGGAGGCGGGCGACCGATTGCTGCTCTACACCGACGGCGTGATCGAGGCGCAGAACGAACAGGGAGAATTCTTCGGCATTTCGCGGTTGTGCAACATCTTCGCCGCGGACCGCTCGGAATCGCCGGAAGCGACCATTCGAAAACTGATGAGCGAGCTGCGGACCTTCAGCGGGGAGAACGAGTTCGCGGACGACATCACCATGGTGAATTTACAGATTCGTTGAGCGGGCGAATTTCGCTCGGTGCGTCCGGTTCGCCCGGCTCCAAGGGATGCTGGCCTTTTCGTTGTAGCGATGTGGCTCTCGTAGGTCGCGATCAGGCGGAGCCGTTCCCCGACAGGCGCGTTATGCTCGGCGCGCGGATTTGTTCAGAGCTTTCTTAACTTAGCCTTACCTTGGTTGATTTCTTATGCGCATGGTATTAAAACGCCCGATTACTGTCGTCTTTTTCGCCCTGATCTTGGCAAGCTGCGCGGAATCCGAGACGAAAACGTCTATGCAGACGGCATCCCGCCCCTCGGATTACGCCCGCGGCAAGTATGTGTATAGCGCCTTCTGTGCCGAGTGCCATGATTCCGGCCGAGACGGGGCCCCCATGCTGGACGATTCCGAAGCCTGGGAATCGCGGACCCTGGAATTGCCGTCGCTGCTGACGGATCATGCGACCAAAGGTTTTTTGGGCATGCCGGAAAAAGGCGCCCATTCCGATTTAAGCGACGACGCCGTTCGAGATGCGGTCCATTACATGATCAGGCAGATTGCGAGCGGCGATTAGCTGCCGAATGGGTGGCGCAATGCCGACCTCGCCGCCGGGATTTTCGGGAACGGTGCAATTACTTCGGTCAGAAGGGGGCAAATCGGCCCGAGTGATGAAACTTCTACTTTAACTTTGGGGTCTTATCGAGGTTCGTCAATTTAGGTAACTCTACTTACCGGCAAGGAGTGCTTTCAACAGGGAGCGCACTCAAATCAAACGGTTTTTGTTGAACAGCTACGTCATAGCGGTACTCGGCACCTTGGCCGTATCGCTCATTCTGGCGTTTTTCAATCCGGTTTTCGCCGGATCTCCGCCGCTGCTGCTGTTTTTGGTTGCGGTACTGCCGGCGGCTTGGCGCGGGGGGCTCGGTCCGGGGCTTCTTGCCACTGCCCTGAGTACTTTTGTCGGCATGTACTTCTTGGTCGAGCCCAGTTATTCGCTGGATATCGCTGAAACCGCCGAAAGACTGCGTTTGCTCCTGCTGTTCAGCGTCGGAATGCTGCTCAGCCTGGTGCTCGATCG
>NZ_JBDIVO010000173.1:0-9646 GCF_039794385.1 Methylocaldum sp.
TGGCTGAGCGAAGGCTTCATGCCGATGTTCCGCCGCTGGTTCGAAGACGCCCGCATCACCGATCATTTGCCGCAATTCCGAGACGGCGAGCGGCGGCTGACCAATCTCCTGCACTTGGCCGAACTGCTGCAGGTAGAGAGCCGCAAAAAATCGAGTATCGATACGCTGCTGGGCTGGTTCGGCCGCGCTATCCGGAGTCCCTCCAAGAACGACGAAACTGCGCTGTTGCGACTGGAAAGCGACGCCAAGCGCGTGAAGATCGTGACCATACACACCAGCAAGGGGCTCGAATACCCGATCGTATTCTGTCCGTTTCTCTGGGACGGACGGCTGCGGCAGCGAAAGGCTCAGTCGGTGCTTCTGCACGCCGACGGCGAATCGGTACTGGACCTCGGCTCGGCGAAGCTGGAGGAAAACCGCCGTCAGGCCGTTCAGGAAGAAATGTCGGAAAATCTGCGTCTTCTTTACGTGGCGCTCACGCGCGCCGTTTACCGCTGCTATGTCGTCTGGGGCAATGTCCGGAACGGGCGGGACAAAAGCGAAGGCTTTCACTCGACCGCCATGGCCTGGCTGCTGCACGGCGGCTCGACGGCGCCGGAGGACGATCCGCTGGCGGCATTGGAGACAAGACTGCTGGAAGCCGATACCGGGTTTATCGCCGCCGACATCCGCGGCCTCGCGAAACGGGCGCCCGGCTGCGTTAGCCTAGGCTCCGTCGAAACCCGTCCGGTCCGCTACCGCGGCTCGGAACGGGAGGACGATTCAACCCTGGCCGTTCGCCCCTTCCGGCGTCCGCCGCTTTACCCGAACTGGCGCATGAGCAGCTTTTCGGCCCTGACCACCGGGCGGCACAGCGAAGCGCCGGATTACGACGTTCTGCCGGAATCCGAGTTACCGGAAGCGCCGGGCGATTCGATATTCGCCTTTCCGCGTGGCGCTCGGGCCGGATCTTGCCTGCACGCGATTCTGGAGGAGTGGGATTTTGCCTGCCGGGATTCCGAACGGCTAGCCGAACTCGTCCGCCGCAAATTGAAAGCTCACGGCATCGGAGATGGCTGGACGCCGACCGTACGGCAGACCATCGAAACCGCCCTCGAAACACCGCTCGACGACAGCGGGCTCAAGCTGTCCGATGTGCCGGAAGAAAAGCGCCTGGTCGAAATGGAATTCACTTATGCGTTGCGGGGGGGCGATTCCGAAGCTTTGCGGAAACTTCTCGCCGATCCGCGATTTCAACGCGACCGCCGCTATGCCGAAGCCGCCCGGCTGCTCGACTTCAAGCATATCGAAGGCTATATGAAAGGCTTTATCGATCTGGTGTTCGAAGCGGCCGGCCGCTATTACCTGCTCGACTGGAAATCCAACTGGCTCGGCAACACCCATGCCGATTACGCTCCGGACCGCCTCGCCGCCGCCATGGCGCGCGAGCATTATTATCTCCAGTTCCTCATCTACACCGTCGCCCTGCACCGATATCTCAAGCAAAGGCTGCCGAGCTACGACTATGAAACCCATTTTGGCGGAGCGTATTACCTATTTCTGAGGGGTATCGCGCCGCAGAGAAAAACCGGAATCTTTTGGGACAAGCCGACTGAGGCATTGATCGAGGCTTTGGACAGCCTCTTGATGGGGACGTCGTAGCGCAAAACTGCGGCTCGACAACACCCCCGTCTAGTCGCTTGGCCAACGCCGATACTGTTCATAAAGAAAAATACGGCGAAAATAGGCCATCTCCCCATTTCGAATAATAAGGTCATGAACTCCGAAGCCCGCGCTGCCTCGTTGCGTTCTTCCGCACGTTCCTTACCGGCCGCACCGGCCTCGGCCGCCCAGAAACTCTTGAAGCTTTCGACGCTCGGAAAGCAGTTCGCCACTTACTTGGGCCGGCTCGACGGCAATCCCGACGAAGCGGTCATCTGGGCGGCACAGCTGGCTTACCAGGCCGTCGCGGAAGGTCATATCTGTATTCGTCTGTGCGACTATGCCGGCTCCGAGGTAGCCCCCGACGACGGCGAGGGCATCGTTACGCTGCCCGGTCTCGCCGATTGGCTGGCGCTGCTCCGAAAGTCCAAGCTGGTCGGGGCTCCCGGCAGCTTCGCGCCGCTCATCCTCGACGAGAACAACCGCCTCTATCTGACGCGTTACTGGCATTACGAGAAGACATTGGCGGACAACTTGATATCTCTCGCAGAGAGCCCATGCCCGGAAATCGATTTGGCCGAGCTTCGCGCCGAACTGGACCGGCTTTTCGCGCACAACACCGAGGTGCCCGATCGGCAGAAGCTGGCTGCGGCCGTGGCGACGTTGCGGCGGTTCTGCGTCATCTCCGGAGGCCCCGGAACGGGAAAGACCTCTACCGTGGTTCGCATACTCGCCGCACTCCAATCCCAGGCCGGAGAAAAGCCGCTGCGCATCGCGCTGAGCGCGCCCACCGGCAAAGCGGCGGCGCGGCTTCAGGAATCCATACGCGAACAGAAAGCGAAACTGCCGGTGCCGCAAGCCGTACTCGACGCTCTCCCCGAAACCGCCTCCACGTTGCATCGGCTGCTGGGCACCAAGCCCGACTCCGTTTACTTTCGCCATAACCGGAAAAATCCGCTGCCGCTGGACGTATTGGTGGTGGATGAGGCATCGATGATCGACCTGGCGCTGATGGCCAAGCTGATCGACGCCTTGCCGAAAGGCGCGCGGCTGATTTTGCTGGGGGACAAGGATCAATTGGCGTCGGTGGAACCCGGCGCGGTGTTCGGCGATCTGTGCGAATCGTCCGGCTACAGCCCGGCATTTTGCGATCAACTTTACGCAGCCTCGGGTGTCAAGATTCCGTCGGGCGATCTGTTCACACCGGCCCTGTCCGATTGTATCGCGCTCCTCACCCACAGCCATCGCTTCGGGTCGGAAAGCGGCATCGGCCAGTTGGCGCGAGTGATCAATGCCGGGCGCGCGAAAGAAGCGGTCGCGTTGCTCGCCGGCGGCCGCCATCCCGAGATTCATTGGGAGCGGACACGGGTCGGCGGAGTGGATTTGGTCCGAAGGATGGAAGGCGGCTATCGAGCTTTCTTCGAAGCCGTCGACTCGGGCGACGAAGCAAAGGACGTTCTGCGCCTTTTCGGCCGTTTTCGGGTACTGACCGCTCATCGGGAAGGCGATAGCGGAGCGGCGGGCATAAACCGCAGGTTCGAGGAACAACTTTACGTGCAACGGCGATTGCGCCGGGGAAGCCGATGGTATCCCGGTCGTCCGGTGATCGTGACCCGCAACGATTACGACCTCCGGCTGTTCAACGGCGATATCGGCATCGCGCTGGAAACCGGCGCAGGACTTCGGGTCTTTTTCGAGGATGCGGACGGCCACATCCGGGGATTTTCGCCGACACGCCTTCCCGAACACGAAACCGTGTACGCCATGACCGTTCACAAAAGCCAGGGTTCCGAATTCGACGAGATCGTGCTGGCGCTACCGGACCTTGAAAGCCCGGTACTGGACCGCCCGTTGATTTACACGGCCGTTACCCGAGCGCGGCATCGAGCGGAAATACACGGCTCGCAGAAAATTCTGGAAGACGCCATCAAGCGCGTTCCCGGACGATTCTCCGGACTTCGCGAGCGGCTTTGGACCTGTATTTAGCCCACATTTCTCATACCCCTTCGTCGCGAACTCGGGCTGCGAAGCAGATTTTCTCAACAATCTCTGAGAAATCTTCCGGATTGAGCCGGCCCATCGGGACGACTACAATGGCGAGCTTTGCTGCACGGCAGACATCATCCATGCACGACGAATTCCAGCAGCGCGCCAGCGAACTGATCGAAGCGGGGCGCTATATTCACGGCAGGGGGTGGGCCCCCGCAACCAGCGGAAACTTTTCCGCCCGGCTCGGCGACGGGCGCATCGCCATCACCGTATCCGGACGCCACAAAGGCGAACTGACCCCCGACGACATCATGCTGATCGATGCCGACGGCCGATCGCTGGACGGAAAAAAACCCTCCGCCGAAACCTTGCTGCATACCTCGATCTATCGCCGCTATCCGGATGTCGGTGCCGTGCTGCACCCGCATACCCCGAGCGCCACCTTGCTTTCGCGATTCTTCCGCGACGAACTGGTGCTGGAGAACTACGAACTGCTGAAAGCCCTGCCGGGAATCGACACGCATGAAACTCGAATCGTTATCCCGATATTCCCCAATGATCAGAACATTCCGCGGCTGGCGCTGAAAGTGGACGAATACATCGAACTCCATGGCAACATCTACGGTTATGTAATCGCAGGTCACGGATTTTATACCTGGGGAGCCTCGGTGAAGGACGCTCTGCGTCATGTCGACGCGCTGGAATTTTTATTTGATATCGAGAGTCGCTTACACGGAGTAAGAACGCCATGAGCTTACTGACCATTCATCCCGAAAATCGGCCGGAAAATGCCGAGGTGATCCGAGAACCGGAAACCATCGCCACGAAGCTTTGGGAAATCGGTGTGCTGTTCGAGCGCTGGACCGCCGACCAGGAACTGTCTCCCGACGCCGATCAGGAGTCCATTATCGCGGCCTATCGTCCATCCATCGATCGGCTGATCGACCGCTACGAATTTCGCTCGGTCGACGTCATCAGCGTACGCCCGGACCATCCGCAGAAGGCGGAACTGCGCACCAAGTTTCTCAGCGAACATACTCACGACGATTTCGAGGTGCGTTTCTTCGTCGATGGAAAAGGCCTCTTTTATCTGCATCCCAACGACAAGGTATACGTGCTGCTGTGCGAGCAAGGCGACCTCATCAGCGTCCCGGCGCATGTCAAGCACTGGTTCGACATGGGCGAGAATCCGAATCTGAAGGCAATCCGCTTATTCACTTCTCCAGAAGGCTGGGTCGCTCGATTCACCGGCGCCAATATTGCCGACACCTTTCCCAAACTCGAACAATTTTTGACCCAGTACGTATGATTAGCGCGATTTTGACTGACATCGAGGGAACTACATCATCGATATCCTTTGTCAAAGATGTATTGTTCCCCTACTCCCGCGAGCGTATGATGAGTTTCGTCGCTCATCATGCCGATAATCCGGATGTAGCGAAGCTGTTCGACGAGGTGCGTTCACTCTGCGGAATGGAGTTGAGCACGGTACAAGTCGCAGAACAGCTGATTCGCTGGATCGATGAGGATCGAAAGTCACCGCCCCTCAAAGCATTGCAGGGGATGATATGGGAAGAGGGATACCGCAAACGGGATTATTGCGGTCACATCTATGAGGACGCCGTGCGCAAGCTAAGGGAATGGAAAGCTCAGGGCATCGATCTCTATGTATTTTCCTCGGGATCCGTCCACGCCCAAAAACTCCTGTTCGGACACACCGAATACGGCGATTTGACGCCGCTGTTTTCCGGTTATTTCGACACTCGGATCGGCCCCAAGCAAGATGCCGATTCCTACCGGGAGATTGCTCGGCAGATTGGCTTGCCGCCCGCCTCCATCCTGTTCCTCTCGGACGTTGAAGGGGAATTGGACGCTGCAAAATCCGCCGGTTTTTTGACGTGCCAGTTGGTTCGTGAAAGCACTGATTCGGGTCGGACTGCCCATGATCGGGCAGCGGATTTTGATGCCATCAATATTTCTTTATGAGAAAAGAAGCATTTAACGACCAGACCGGGACAGTATCGACAGAGCCGCCGAGCTTTGAATCACAGGCACTTAGCGGCTACTCACGAATGGCGCGATTTATGCTTTAAATGAGGAGGTAGTTTTAAAGCTTGATTCCGTAAGGCACGAAAAGTAAAGTTCGCGTTTTTCGGTGGGCGGGTTGCCGTTCACCCGGGCATCGACGAGTTCCCCGCCTCCGCGCATTGGTGGCGGAGAAGGGACTACGGAGAATTCTTCGATGCCTATGCGAAGACCTTATTTAAAAAAGGGAACTTAGCATATGAGCACTAACACAAATTCTCATAATAGGCATCGAATATCCGACGCCAGCATATCCCGGCGAGCATTTTTGACGCGTGCCGGAATGGCTGCTGTCGGAGCTTTGCTTTTACCCTCGACCGATGCGCTTGCGAAAATCTTCAGTAAAGATCGCAAGCTCTCATTTCATAATTTAAATACCGGCGAAGAACTGACGCTCCTTTGTAGCCCGCAACAGTATTACGACCGCCGAACTTTGAGGCAGTTCAACTATTTTCTGCGGGACCATCGTACAGATAGCGTCCATCCGATGGATTCCGGCCTGATCGATTTGCTCTATGCGGTTTCGGTATTCACCGGGAGCCGCGGCACGTTTCAGGTGGTATCGGGATACCGTTCTCCGGAAACGAACCGGATGCTGCGCAAGACCAGCCATGGCGTGGCCGAACACAGCCTGCACATGGAAGGCAAGGCGATCGATATTCGCATGAGCGATATCAGTACGCGCACGATCCAGAAGGCAGCGCTCGCCCTACAACAGGGCGGCGTCGGCTATTACCGCCGCTCCGATTTCGTTCATTTGGATACCGGCAGAGTCCGTTCCTGGTAGCCTTGCCCGATAATAGATTCAGCGCTCCAAATCCGATTTAGAGCGCTTTCTCCGCTCGCTCCCCTCCTCGTCATGAGGGGTAAGGGAAGCCCTTCGCCAGCAGGTCGCTGAGAATCAGGTCGTGGCCGTAGATGTCATCGTAAAAGCTCACGGTGCCTGACTCGTCCGCCAACACCGTCGAATAGAAGATGTAAACCGGTACGGCCTGCTTCAAGGTGACGGTTTTCGGCTTGTCTCTAGTCATGGCCGATTCGATCCGTTCGCGGGTCCATTCACCCTGGTCTGCCAGAATGAATTCCGCCAGAGCAACCGGATCTTCCACTCGGATACAGCCGTGGCTGAAATCGCGCCTGGCTTTCTTGAACAATCCCTTGGACGGTGTGCTGTGCAGATAAATGTTATTGTGGTTAGGGAACGCGAACTTGACCAAACCCAAGGCGTTTTTGGGGCCCGGCTTCTGCCGCAACTTGAGAGTACCAGTCGTCAGCATCTCGATATTTCTGAAGCTTGGCTCATAAACGGGCGCATTCGGCGAGAAATTCGGGACCAGCTCCAGGCTGTTCTTCGCCAAGTATCCGGGGTTACTGAGAATTTGCGGCAGCATTTCCTTGACCGTGATCTTGTACGGCAGATTCCAGTACGGCCGAAAGACGATATACGTCATATCCGAGTGAAAGACGGGCGTATGACGTCCGTCGACGGACTCCCCGACGATGACGTTCATCTGAAGATCGGACGTTCCGAAAGCGGAGCCGTTTCGAAAACCGAACAGCTGGAATGACGGAATGTTGACAACAAGATAGTTGCCGCGGATTTGTTCGGGCAACCAGCGAAGACGCTCCAGCCCGAGCTGAATTTGCCGCAATCGGTCGGCCAGCGGGAAATTAAGCTGATTCAGCGTACCTTTTCCGATAATGCCGTCCGCCGTCAACCCGTGGCGCTGCTGAAAACGCTTGACCGCTTGCGCAAGCTCGGGTCCGTAAACCAGGGAGCCGGCGGAACCCTGTTTGATTTCGTTCAAATCCCCAAGAGCGAGCAACAAATGTCTCAGCGCCGGCACATCCTTATGGCGATCTCCCGGACTGAATTTCGCCGGAAAAGAAAACTGGACCGGGGTCATTTCCTTTGCTAACCGCTGATACTGAGGCAGCGCCGCCTTGAGCCGCTCATAGATAGGAAACTTGGGCTCCAAAGCATCGATCATCGCCGCCGGTTGCTGGCTCTGAGCGATTTTCTGAATCAGATTCGGCAGATCCACCCTCTTGGGCTCGACGTTGAGTCCGTAATCGATGTTATTCGGATTGATGCGCCCGACATACAGATTCGATACGTAACGCATGGCCACGAGGCTCAGAGCCACATCAAAGGAAGCGACTTCCCGCGGATTTGCGGCCGTCGTATCGAACTCGCTCAACCACTTGCCCAACAGCTCGGCGTCATAATCCGCAGCGTTCAACCCTTTGCTGTCCGCCTCCGCCAAGCTCGCCACCAGCGTCTCTGCCTGCGGCGTCGGCCTTCCTTCGTTCAGCCATAAAGGCGTAAGGCCGTTCTGGTAATACAACTGCTCCAGTTGCGCCTTGTAGTCGGGAAACTTGCCCCAGCGCAGCTTGGGATGCGTACCCTCCTTGAGAAGACTTTGTATGTGGACGGCGGGCGTATCCGGGATGAGCTCAGGAGCTTCGGCCTGAACGGCGGACGCAGCAACGGTGCCGAGAGCTAAAACGGTTACAGCAAACTGAAAAAAAATCCCCAAGGTTGGGCAAACTTTGTTCATCTCATTTTTTCCTTGCTGGCAATAAAAGTGCCTTAATGGCGCAATTACGTGCGGGTTCGCAACAGTATAACGCCGAATGATGGCGCCTTGAGCTCCAACATTGTGCAACCGCAATCTGTATATCCTTCGAGGTCCAGAAAACAGCCGGGTTCAACAAAAGCCTACTACTTTACTTGGGATTTATATAGGACTAAAATGGTCCTTAATTAGAAAGGTAGCGCCATGCTTCGCATCAGCAAACTAACCGATTACGCCATCATCGTTTTGGGACATATGGCCGGAGAACCCGAACGCACTTATGCCGCGACCGATTTGGCCGATTCGACCGGAGTCGCGATCCCGACGGTGAGCAAGATTCTGAAGAGTTTGACCAAGGCCGACATCCTCAAATCCACGCGCGGCGCCAAAGGCGGATATCAGTTGACCCGATCGCCGGACAAGACCAGCGTGGCGACTATCATTTACGCCCTCGAAGGACCGATCGCCTTGACAGAATGCGGCCTCGACCACGATCAGTGCCAGCAGTCGTCGTCATGCCAGATTCGTGGCCATTGGGGCGTCATCAACCGGGCGATCCGAACCGCCCTGGAGTCGGTCAGCCTGGCCGATATGGTCATGCCCTTGACTAAAGCGTCCGAGGAAATCCATATCCCGGTCAGCACCCTTCACTATCAGCCGAGATAAAGGCGCGGAGTAAACATCATGTCTGCGACAGCGAAAACCCTGGATAAACTCATCAAAAAGGACTATGCGCCGGGCTTCGTCACCGACCTGGAGGCGGATACCCTTCCACCCGGCCTCAACGAGGACGTGATACGCGCCATCTCGGCCAAAAAGAACGAGCCCGAGTTCATGCTCGAATGGCGGCTGGAAGCCTACCGTCACTGGCTGAACATGGAAGAGCCGACGTGGGCTTTCGTCCACTATGGACCGGTCGATTATCAGGCCATCAGCTACTACTCGGCGCCGAAGTCCCAGGAACAGCCGAAGAGCCTGGACGAGGTGGACCCGAAGCTGCTGGAAACCTACAACAAGCTCGGCATCCCGCTTTACGAGCAGGAAAGGCTGGCCGGCGTAGCCATCGACGCCGTGTTCGACAGCGTATCGGTGGCGACGACTTTCAAGGAAAAGCTGGCGGCAGCGGGCGTGATTTTCTGCTCCATGTCGGAAGCGATCCAGAACCATCCCGACCTGGTGCGCCAATACCTCGGCAGCGTAGTGCCGCCCGGCGACAACTTCTTCGCGGCGCTCAATTCGGCGGTGTTCTCCGACGGCTCCTTCGTCTACATCCCGAAAGGCGTGCGCTGCCCGATGGAACTGTCCACCTATTTCCGCATCAACGCCGCGAAAACGGGCCAGTTCGAACGCAC
>NZ_JBDIVO010000174.1:0-9646 GCF_039794385.1 Methylocaldum sp.
GGTTTTAAGAAATCTTGGTTTTTCGGCGGCGGACAGCTTTGTCGCTCGCGTGCCGGCGCGCAGGGCGCCGATCCGAAGGCGTTTTTCCGATATCCAGTCCAACCGAACGCATCAATTCGGCGACTTCATCAGTCGGAAGTTCGTAACACGCTCCGGCTTTCAATCGGGACGGTAGGGCAATCCCGGCAAATCGCGTCCGAATCAATCGGCTTACCGTAATTCCCTGCGATTCCCAAAGCCTCCGAACGATACGGTTGCGCCCTTCCTTCAAAGCGACGCGAAACCATCGGTTGGCACCCTCACCGCCTGCGGGCTCTATCGTCTCGAACCGAGCCGGCCCATCCTCTAGCGCAATGCCGTTCGACAGCCGAGCCAACATCTCGCCGTTGACGGGACCTAGCACCCGAACTGCGTACTCCCGCTCGATTTCCCGCGAAGGGTGCATGAGACGATTCGCCAGTTCGCCGTTATTGGTGACCAATAACAGACCTTGGGTGTTGATATCGAGACGTCCGACGGCAATCCAGCGTCCAATCGCCGGTTTGGGCAGCCGGGTGAAAATTACCGGACGCCCCTCCGGATCGCGCCGGCTGACCACCTCTCCGATCGGCTTGTGATAGATGAGCACACGGGTTGGCGCTTCGGACCTTTTGGCGACATCGACCGGTCGGCCGTTGACGGTGACATGGTCGCCGGTTCTGTAACGATCCCCCAGCTCGGCCGGCTTGCCGTTTATCGATATCCGACCGGCCCTGATCCATTCCTCGATTTCCCGGCGCGAGCCCAGCCCGATCTGAGCGAGAACTTTCTGAATCCGCTCGCCGGCGTCATCCGGTGATGGACGTACATCCGCCGGCGTCTTGGTCTTATTCGATCGATTCGGTATTCGCATTTTCGGTCACTGGCTGGTCTTGCGGCGCCGCTTGCAGCGCCAAGTCGTCTATGAACTCCTGGAGCGGCGGTAGTTCGCCAAGGCTCTTCAGATTGAAATAGTCCAGGAATTGCTTGGTCGTGGCGAGCAGGGCCGGGCGCCCCGGGACCTCTTTGTGCCCTACCACCTGTATCCATCCCCGCTCCTGAAGCGTTCGCACGATGCCCGAACTGACGGCGACGCCGCGAATATCCTCGATTTCACCGCGCGTAACCGGCTGACGATAAGCAATGATGGCGAGAGTTTCCAAGAAGGCGCGTGAATAACGCCCAGGCCTTTCCTCGAACAGCCGCGAGATCCAAGGGGAAAACGCCTCCCGCACTTGGAGACGGTACCCGCTGGCCACCTGCTTCAATTCGACGGCCCGGCCGCGGCAATCTTCGGCCAACTCCGCCAAAGCGGATTGTATTTCTGCGGGTTCCGGCCGCTCGTTGTCGGCAAACAGATTTTCGAGTTCGGCGAAGGACAACGGTCTGCCGGCGGCTAACAGCGCCGCCTCGATGATCGTCTTCAGTTCCACGTCAATCGACACCGGAAGCCATCAGAGGCCTAACTTGCAATTCGCCCAACGGTTCTTCCTGAATGATCTCGATCAAACGCTCCTTGCTGAGTTCGAGGATGGCGAGCAACGAAACGACCGCGCCGTGCCGCCCTTCCTTCCGTTCGAACAAGCTGGGAAACGGGATCAATAATTGGGTCCGCAATCGCGCCAGTATACTCGACATGCGCTCGCGCACCGACAATGGCTCGCGCTGGATGTGATGATGCGTCGATCGCTCGGCGCGCCGCAGCACGTCTTGGAAAGCCAAGAGAACTTCTTTCAATTCCACTTCGGGATAAATCTTTTTGACCTTGATGGCACCGGTATCCGCCGACGTTTCGAAAACGTCGCGCTCGCATCGCGGCAGGGCGTCGAGCTCCTGGGCGGCGTGCTTGTAGCGTTCGTACTCCTGGAGGCGGCGCACCAGTTCGGCGCGAGGATCCTCCTCGCCCTGTTCCGGCCCTGTCGGACGCGGCAGCAGCATGCGCGACTTGATCTCGGCGAGAATCGCCGCCATCAGCAGGTATTCGGCGGCAAGCTCGATCCGGAGTTCGCTCATCATCTCGATGTAGGCGATGTACTGGCGGGTGATATCGGCAATGGGGATGTCCACTATGGACAGGTTCTGCCGGCGGATCAAATAAAGCAGAAGATCGAGCGGACCTTCGAACGTTTCCAGGAATACTTCCAGCGCGTCGGGTGGGATGTAGAGGTCTTCCGGCAACTCCGTGAACGGCGCGCCGTTGACGAAAGCCAACGGTGCTGCGGTGACCGCTCCCTCGCTTACAGCTTGTGAATCGACCTGCCGTGCATCTTGGTCCGAATTCGATTCGGTCGCAACGGTCTTTTCACAATCGGCCAGATCAGTCATCTACAGACCGGCAAAACCGAACAACAATTGCAGCATGATATTTAGCGGAAAACCCAAGATTATGGACAGCCATCCTGTGGCAATCAGGGCTAAAAGGATAAAAAAGCCGTAGGGCTCAATTCTGCTGAACTTAATGGAAAGTCTCGTTGGCAACAGGCTAGCGACAATACGCCCGCCGTCTAACGGCAAAATCGGCAGTAGATTTAGCACCATCAACAATATGTTAAATTTTATTCCCGCCTGTCCCATAAACCCGAGAGGCAGGGAGACATACTCCAAATCTAAAGCAACTGCTAAGCGCAAAATAAGAGCCCAACCAATCGCCATGATTAAATTTGCCATTGGCCCTGCAATTGCTACCAGCGCCATATCGCGCCTGGGATGACGTAATTTGCCGAAATCCACCGGCACGGGTTTAGCCCAACCAAAAAGGAAACCCGTCTGTAACATTAGTAAAACCCCTGGCACTAATAAGGTTCCAACTGGATCAACGTGACGCAAGGGGTTCAAGGAAAGCCGGCCGAGACGGGCGGCGGTATTATCACCAAACAACCTGGCAGCCCAGCCGTGGGCTACTTCATGTAAAGTGACTGCAAACAAAACAGGAATTATTGAGCCGGCAATTACCTGAATAAAGTTGAAATTTTCCATTGGAAGATTGTATGGCGGAACGAACAGGATTATTGCAAAGAAGCGACGACGCCCGATCCCTGCCGGACGATCTCCGGCGTGTCTTCGATAAAGCCGATGATAGTGGTCGGCGTATAGGGAACGACTCCGGCATCGATGATCAAATCCACCTCTTTCTCGAGGCGGTCGCGAATGTCTTCTGGGTCGGTCATGGCGTCATCATCGCCGGGGAGAATCAGGGTCGAACTGAACAATGGCTCGTTCAGTTCCGCTACCAGCGCCAGCGTGATCGGATTGTCCGGCAGGCGGATACCGATGGTTTTGCGCTTTGAATGTTGCAGGCGACGCGGCGTTTCGCGGGTCGCTTTGAGAATAAAGGTGAACGGCCCCGGCGTCAGCGATTTGATCAGTCGGAATGCTTCGTTGTTGATCTTCGCGAAAGTCGATATCTGCGACAGATCCCTGCAGACCAAGGTGAAATTGTGATCTTCCTCCAACTGGCGAATTCGGCGGATGCGGTCCAGCCCGGATTTATTATCCATCTGACAGCCGAACGCGTAGGAGGAATCGGTCGGATAAACGATTACGCCCCCTTCGCGAATGATCTCGACGCTTCGGCGAATGAGCCGAGCTTGCGGGTTGTCCGGGTGGATCTGAAAATATTGAGCCATCCCGATAGTTTACTATAGAGGCCCCCTCCTCAGGGATTTTTCCCTTTCTCTGCGTTTTTCGACGGGACCGCTACAAAGATCGATCCGCCTACGTTCGTGAACCCCGCTTTTTAGCGACATTGTCGCGCAGATAAACCGGCAGCGCCTGTTCCGGCTCCACGAAGAAACCGCTGCCGAAAGCATCGGCGCCAAGACGAGCCACCATCGCCGCGCGCGGAAAGCGGTCGGGCAGAATCCTTTTTACGTCGCCGCCCAAACGCTCCTGGAGAACCGAACCGTAGGTCTTCCATCCACTGCCGATACCGACGCCTTCGGCATGATCGGGAAACGAAACGCGTTCGGCCGGCCGTACCGATTCTTCGCCCAAAAGCTCCGCCAACCCCGATTCTCCCCTACGGTAGACCGCCCAGTAGACTTCGCCCATGCGCGCATCGATGCAGGAAAATGCGACCTTTTCCGGAGACTCGATCAAGGCATCCTGCGCCAGGGCCGCCAGCGTCGAAACCGGAACCACCGGCAGATCAACACCGAACGAAATCCCCTGAGCCACGCCCGCCGCGATGCGGACGCCGGTAAAGGAACCGGGCCCCCGTCCGAACGCTAAAGCATCGACTTGCGAAACCCTGACTCCGGCTTCGGCCAGCAAGGAGTCGATCATCGGCAGAATCAGCCGATTATGCTGCTGCGGCGCAAGCTCATAACGTTCGAGAACGGTGTCATCGATCAGCAAGGCGGCCGAACACGCTTCCGTGGCGGTTTCGATGGCCAGAATCTTCATACCGCGATCTCTTTTTCGAATTCACTGGAGAAAAACCGCTGCACATCGGCGAGCGAACGGGTCCTCGGCGTATCCGGCAGGCTGTTCAAAAAAACCTTCCCGTAGGAGCGGGACAAAATCCGCGGATCGCACAGCATCAGCACGCCGCGATCCTCCTGATCCCGGATCAAGCGCCCCACGCCCTGCTTGAGCGCGATGGTTGCGGCCGGAAGCTGATAGGTCGCAAACGGATTCAGTCCGTTGCGGCGGAGGGTTTCGAGCCGAGCATTGAGCACCGGGTCGCTGGGTGAGGCGAACGGCAATTTGTCGATAATGACGCAGGAAAGCGCCGGTCCCGGAACGTCGACCCCCTCCCAAAAGCTCCCGGTGCCCAGGAGAATGCCGTTGCCGGCTTGCTTGAACGCTTCCAGAAGCACCGCTTTGGGCTGGTTGCCCTGAACGAACAGCGGATAATCGAGATGCTGCGCGATCAAAGCCGCAGCCTCCGACAAGGCCTGATGCGAGGTGAACAACATGAATGCCCTGCCCCGGCTGGCCTTCAAAACCGGCAGCGCGGCTCGCACCACGGCCTGGGTGAAGCCGTCGACCGCCGGGTCCGGAAGCCCCGGCGGCAGAAACAACAAGCACCGGTTCCGGTAATCGAACGGGCTTTCCCAAGCCCGGCAATCGGCACCGCCGAGTCCCAGTTGTCCGACGAAATGATCGAACCGGCCGCTCACCGTGAGCGTTGCCGATGCGAAGATCCAGGCGGCCTGACTGTGCTTCCGAAACCGCGCGAATTCGCCGGCGATGGCCAACGGGGTCCGGTTCAGGGAAAAACTGTGCTTATAGACCTCGAACCAGCGTACGGCTTCGCTGCCTTCGTCCTTGTCGAAAGTCTCCAGCCGCACACCCAAATCCGTACAACGTTTCCAACACGACTCGAGGCCTTTGCTGCGAACGGCGGCTTCTTTCAGGATGGCTTCGAGATCGTGCAAATGCCGGCGCAACTCGGCGAGCTTTTCGGTTACCGCCGAATCGTCCGCCACCTTGTGCCACGCCTCCCGCCGCGAAGGGTCGCCCAAAGCCTGCCGCAGCTCCGCCGTCAATTGCTCGAGCAGTTCCGCTTCTTCGAGCAGCTGCGGCATATCTTTCGCGTTCTTGAGCCGCTCGACCAGGATATCGTCCGCCAACCCGTGGAGCTGGCGGGAGCTGATGCCGAGACCCAGAAACTGGGCCGCCGATTCGACGAATTGATGAGCCTCGTCCACCACGATCGCTTCGCAGTCGGGCAAAAGCTCGCCGAAGCCGTCGTTCTTCAAGGTCCAGTCGGCCCACAGCAAATGATGATTGATCACCAGAATATCGGCATCCTGAGCACTGCGGCGTGCCTTCACCAAGAAACAGTCTTCGTATTGGGGGCATTCCTGCCCCAGGCAGTTGTCTCCGGTCGAGGTCACCGAAGACCAAAGCACCGAAGATTCCGGCACGTTGACGACTTCGGCGATGTCACCGGTCCGGGTGGTCTTGCTCCAGCGCCGGATCGCCTCCAGGGCGTACGCCTCGCGTGGGCCGTAACCCGCCTTGAATCCCAGGGTGTTTTGCAGACGGTACGGACACAGATAATTGGCTCGCCCTTTCAGAAGTACCGCCTTGAACGGCACGGCCAGCGCTTGCCGGACCATAGGCAGGTCCTTGCGGAAAAGCTGATCCTGGAGAGTCTTGGTGGCGGTCGAAACGATGACTTTCTTGCCGGACAAAGCCGCCGGAACCAAATAGGCCAAGGTCTTGCCCGTGCCGGTACCTGCTTCCGCGACCAGGCAGCTCTTGCCGTCGATTGCTTGTTTGACGGCTTGCGCCATCTCCGCCTGTCCCTGGCGCGGGCGAAACCCCGGCAAGCACCGGGCGAACGGGCCTTCCGCCCCCAAGATCGAAAGCAAATCCGGCAATTCAGTTCCCGGCTTTCTGCTCGGCCATCGCCGCACCGGCCAGGTCGCCTTTCGCCCGGCGCGCCTGCGCAATAATGGACCAGTTCTTTTGGGTCAGCGGCTGGCTTCCCCTCGCAAGCTGGTTCGATTTTTTCGCCAGATCTTCGGCAAGGCCCGGCTGATGCTGCTGGAGCCGAATTTCGGCCAATTGATGCCACAACAGAGGATTGCGCGGCTGAATGCGTATCCCTCTTTCCAGTGCGGAGGCGGCATTGTCCAGTTGCCCGCTTTTGCGGTTGTTTTCGGCCTCGCTCAACAAGGCCAGAACTGCAGGCGATGAAGCGACGGGCTCGCTTCTGACGGGTGGTTTCGCTCTCCATGACGGAGCAGGGGTTTCTCTCGCGCCTGCCTGTGGAGTACCCGGCTGGCGCTCGGCCGTGGACTCGCCCGGTATCTGGCCAGGTTGGTAAATCCCGCGAGGCTGATTCGAAACGCTGACACAGGCGGCTTGCAAAAGAAGCGTTGCAACGAAAATCGGACGATAGGCTTTGCTCATGTTGAAATGAAGACCTCGATACAAGGGGCTGAAACTGCTAATGGTAGAACAAGACGCATAGTCGTAGGTCGGCAATCCTTTGCCGACAGCCACGTCGGGAAGGGATTCCCGACCTACAGCCGGGGCGCTACACTGAACCGGGAAATGCTCTAGCCTCGAAAGATGAGGGAGAATACAGGACATCGTCATTGGGCTCCAGTTCGCCATTCCTTGCTCCATTGGACCAACGACCCGGTGAAATTACTGACAGCCGCACGAGTCATTACTGAAATAAGGTTTCTCGGCTCCGGTGTTAGAATTCAGCCATTGCCCTCAGGAAAACGACCATGCCCCTCATCCGCCCCTTCTCCGCTCTCCGTCCGGCGCCCGGTCGCGCCGCGGAGGTTATCTCACCGCCCTACGACGTGTTGAATACCGAAGAAGCCAGAACGCTGGCGGCGGGCCGTCCGTGGAGCTTTCTGCACATTTCCAAACCGGAAATCGATTTGCCGCCCGGAACCGACGCTTACGCTCCGGAGGTTTATGCCAAGGCCGCGGACAATCTGAAGCGGATGCTGAATTCCGGCATCCTGAAGCGGGACGACCGGTCGCTCTATTATGCCTATCGCCTCGTCATGGGCGACCATACGCAACTGGGCCTGGTCGCGACGGCCAGTGTCGCCGCTTACGACGCCAACCGCATCCGAAAACACGAGTTCACCTGCCCCGACAAGGAGGACGACCGGGTACGCCAGATCGTGGCGTTGAACGCTCAGACCGGTCCGGTGCTTTTGGCGTATCCCGATGCGCCCGAGATCGACAGCCTGTTGGCGAAAACCGCCGAGCAACCGTCCGAAGCCGACGCGGTAGCGGAGTCCGGCGTGCGGCATACGTTCTGGAGCATTCGCGATGAAGATACCATCGCCCGGCTCACCGAACTTTTCGATGCGCTGCCGGCACTGTATATCGCCGACGGGCATCACCGTTCCGCCGCGGCTTCGCGGGTTGCGGCCTCGCGCCGGCAATCCGATCCCGGCCATACCGGCGATGAAAGCTACGAATACTTTCTGTCGGTGATATTTCCCAAGAGCCAGATGCGGATCATGGATTACAACCGGTTGGTCAAGGATTTGAACGGTTTGAGCGAAGCGGAGTTTCTGAGCCGGGTGTCCGAGCGCTTTGCCATAGAAAAAGCCGACAATCCGGTGAAACCGGAAAATCCCGGCCAGTTCGGCGTGTATCTCGGCGGACACTGGCGCAAGCTGACCATAAGACCCGAGTTGATCCCCGCGGACCCGGTGGCGCGGCTCGACGTCAGTCTCTTGCAGGACAACCTCATTTCGCCGGTCCTCGGCATCTCCGATCCCCGCCGCGACCGGCGGATCGACTTCGTCGGCGGCGTCCGCGGCTTACGCGAACTGGAGCGCCGCGTCGATTCCGGCGAAATGGCCGTGGCGTTTTCGGTGCACCCTACCCGCATGGAAGACTTGATGGCCGTGGCCGATGCGGGAAAGGTCATGCCCCCGAAATCGACCTGGTTCGAGCCCAAGCTGGCGGACGGGTTGGCGTCCCACGTGCTGGACTAGCCCGGATCGACCGAATGGCGGATGCGCGGACCGGCGGCCCTCTATCCGGTTCCGCACGGTACCGCCGCATATCCGGCCGTTCCCTATAAGCTCGGCGAAGTGGCGGCGTGGGTATGCTCGTATCGCTCCTGGCAATCGTGGCACCTCAGCGCCGCGGGATTTACCTTCAGCCGAGGATAGCCGATCTCCCCTTCGCACTCGATACAGATACCGTACTCGTTGTTGGCGATTCTGAGCAGGGCTGCGTCTATCGCCTGAAGCTCCCGAATGTGCCGGTCGATGATGGCCAGGTTGAGGTCCACCAGTAAGTCCGCGACGGATTCCTCCTCCATGTCGTGAACCTGACCGGCGAGATCGATGTATTGCTCGTTATCCGAAGACAAGAGCTCCTGACGGATTTCTTCCCTGAGATCTCGATAGCGGCTCTTGAGCGCCAGTTTCAGCTCGTTGATCTGGGCATCCGATAATTTTGCAGTCATGGTCGTTCTCCATCCGTATTCGTTCGTTCGATCGATGCGCGTCACGGATTCGCGCTCCGGTTCGATCATCGAGTCTCCTGTGAGCGGCACGAAGGCCACATCCAAAATGCTCCGGGTTTCGATTTGGCCTTGCTTGTCCTTCTCCACCAGCATCAGTTCCTGGTGGCGATAAGGCAGCCCGATAGGGATCACCATCCTGCCTCCGGGCCTGAGCTGATCGAGCAAGGCTTTCGGCAGGTACGGGGCGGCCGCCGTGACGATGATGCCGTCATAGGGCGCATGTTCCGGCCAACCGTGATAGCCGTCGCCGGCACGGACCTCGACGTTGGCGTAGCCGAGGCGCATCAGCCGCTCTTTCGCCTGCTCGGCCAGTTCCGCAATGATTTCCACCGTGTAAACCCGCTTAACCAACAGCGACAGGACCGCCGCCTGATAGCAGGAACCGGTGCCGATTTCCAGAACGATGTCGTCCGGTTCGGGATCGAGGAGATCGGTCATCAAGGCCACGATGTAGGGCTGGGAGATGGTTTGACCGTAACCGATGGGCAGGGGTCCGTTTTCGTACGCGTAAGCCTTGGACTCGGAAGGCACGAAACGGTCACGAGGGACTTTTCGCATCGCGTCCAGCACCCTCGGATTCAGCGTGTCTTTGCCGATCAGATGCCGGGTGACGGTAACCTCCTCCTCGATCTCGCGCATCATGCGAGACAATCTAGT
>NZ_JBDIVO010000175.1:0-9639 GCF_039794385.1 Methylocaldum sp.
GATTTAAGACGGTCGAAAAAATCCAATACGATTTCGCTTAGAGGCAACTCGAAGCTGAGGGACACCTGCCCGCCCATGTACTGCATCTTTTTTTGTATGCCGCGCTTTTCGACGCAAAGCGTCATCACCGCACCTAAATAATCTTGCGGCACCAGAATATTGGCTTCGATGATCGGTTCGCGGATTTCTACGATTTCGTTAGGCGGGGGCAGCTTGGACGGGTTGTCGATCAGAATCGTCTCGTCGTCCGTTTTGAGCACCTCGTAAACGACGGTCGGCGCTGTCGTGATCAAATCGAGATCATACTCTCGCTCCAGCCGCTCCTGGATGATCTCCATGTGCAGCATGCCGAGAAACCCGCACCGAAAACCGAACCCTAAAGCCTGCGACGTTTCCGGCTCGTACTGCAGCGCGGCATCGTTAAGATGCAGCTTGTTCAGCGCCTCCCGAAGATTCTCGTAATCGTCGGATTCAACAGGATAGAGCCCTGCGAACACTCTCGGCTGGACTTGCTGGAACCCCGGCAGCGGGGCCTGGCAAGGGCGATCGGCCGCGGTGATCGTGTCGCCCACCGGCGCACCGAAAATATCCTTGATACCGGCCACAACGAACCCTACCTCGCCGGTTTGAAGTGTCTCCTTATCGAAGGACTTTGGGGTAAAGACGCCCAGCTTTTCCACCAAGTGGCTCTTTCCGGTGGACATGATGAGGATCTTCTGTTTCCGGGAGATGGAACCGTTAACCACTCGCACCAGCGAAACGACTCCCAGATAGTTGTCGAACCAGGAGTCGATGATCAGCGCTTGCAAAGGCCCCTCGGGATCTCCCTTGGGCGGAGGCACCTTGCTCACCAGCTGTTCAAGAAGATCATTGACACCGAGGCCGGTTTTCGCGCTGATTTTCAAGGCTTCGTCGGCCGGCAACCCGATAATCTCCTCGATCTCCTTGCAAACCCGCTCGGGTTCGGCTGACGGCAAGTCGATCTTGTTCAGCACGGGAATGACTTCCAAGCCCTGCTCGATCGCCGTATAGCAGTTCGCTACGCTTTGCGCCTCCACCCCCTGCGCTGCGTCGACCACGAGCAAGGCGCCTTCGCAGGCCGCCAATGATCGGGACACTTCGTAGGAGAAGTCCACATGACCGGGCGTATCGATCAAGTTGAGCTGGTAGGTCTCGCCATCCTTGGCCTTATAGTTGAGCGTTACGCTTTGAGCCTTGATGGTGATGCCGCGTTCCCGCTCGATGTCCATCGAGTCGAGCACCTGGTTGAGCATCTCGCGATCGCTAAGTCCTCCGCAAGTCTGGATGAATCGGTCTGCCAAGGTCGACTTGCCATGGTCGATATGAGCGATGATGGAAAAGTTACGAATATGCTGCTGATCAGCCACGGCCTCAATCCTTGAGCTTCAAGGCCAGGAACAATGAGCCGCCGCGTCGCTGGACCAGCACCGCAAGCGATTTGCCTTTTGGCAACTCCTTCACAACCTCATTGAAATGGTTTACGTCTTTGACGACTTGGTCCTGAATACGAAGAATCACATCGCCACGGCGTATACCCGCATCGTAGGCGGGCCCCGGGTTGACCGCTTGTACCAGCACGCCATGCCGCGGAACTTCCAATTGTTCTCGCTGCTCCACCGTCAAATTGGATACGCTAAGCCCCAAACGGTCGAACGTCTGAGCCCCCGGAGCCTCCTCGGCCCCCAAGAGCACTCC
This sequence comes from Methylocaldum sp., assembly GCF_039794385.1. Lineage (NCBI taxonomy): Bacteria > Pseudomonadati > Pseudomonadota > Gammaproteobacteria > Methylococcales > Methylococcaceae > Methylocaldum > Methylocaldum sp. Next base: position 1,717 of record NZ_JBDIVO010000175.1, read on the forward strand.
CTCATCCTCGGGCAAGGTGCCAATTTTGATCTTTACATCACGGGTAGAACCTTGACGGATGATTTTGACCGCTGCCGTTTCCCCCACTTTGGTCATACCTACCATTGGCGGTAGCGACGACGAACCAACGACCTCCTGTCCGTTGAACTCGATAATGACGTCACCGACCTGAATGCCTCCCGCCTCGGCTGGACTCTTCGACAATACTCTAGATACCAGAGCTCCCTGCGGCTTCTTCATCCCGAAAGATTCGGCCAACTCGCGCGTGACGTCCTGTACCTGCACGCCCAGCCAGCCCCGCGACACATGGCCCTGCGATTTCAATTGTTCGACCACCTGCATGGCGACTTCGATCGGAATAGCGAACGACAATCCCATGAAGCCGCCGGTACGGCTGTAAATCTGAGAGTTGACGCCGACCACCTCGCCCTCGAGATTGAACAAAGGGCCACCGGAGTTGCCCGGATTGATGGCCACGTCGGTCTGAATGAAAGGCACATAGTTATCGCTCGGGAGACTTCGGCCCTTGGCGCTGACGATGCCCGCCGTCACCGAATGATCGAAGCCGAAGGGTGAACCGATAGCCAATACCCATTCACCCACTTTCAGTTTATCGGCCGACCCCATTCTTACGACTGGCAGATGATCAGCCTCTATCTTCAGCAACGCGATATCGCTGCGCTTATCCGATCCGACGACTTTGGCCACCAATTCTCGGCGATCTTGCAATCGCACGACGATTTCGTCGGCATCCTTGACAACGTGGTGATTGGTCAAGACATAACCATCGTCCGAAACGATGAAGCCCGATCCCAAAGATTTCACCTCACTCGGCTGGCCACCACCTTCGCCAAAGAAGCGACGAAAGAAATCGTCAAATGGCGTTCCTTCCGGTATTTCGATCCCTTCCGGCAACTGGGGCTCAGTAGCGCTCACTTTCTGAGAGGTACTAATATTTACGACCGCCGCGCTGTTTTTCTCGACTAAGCCGGTGAAGTCGGGAAGCTGAGCAAGGACTCCCTGAGACGAAAGCCCTATGAGAAGGAAACAAAGCACGAGGGCTATCCACCTGGTTTTAAGCATACGAAACTCCCAAGTCTTCACGGACCTAAGCATGGATTTAAAAGCGGATTTGATATCAGCTAAGTTTACGGAGTATCACGGGGTGCAGTTTTTCGCGAGAAAGAACCCCTGTGAACTTCAAAAGGACAAAAGACAAAATCAGGCCAGTTACGCCCCCGAATGCGCTGGCCCCGTCGCTGGAAATAGCTGGTCTTAGCGAGGACGCGACGATGTCTCCCAATACCGCGCCAAAAAATAAGCCCAACAAAGGAATCAAGTATGCCCATAGGGACCCCTTTACCAGGGCGTCCTCCTGAATTCCGAGCACAACACGATCACCCACATGAACTTCGATTGGGGAAAATACCTGTAACCGAATTTTCGGTGCCCCGAGGTACTCGTCCACCACGCCAGACGCGCATTGCTGCGAACATCCGCCACACGCCGATTTGCGCGGCTTTTCGACCCAAACTTTTTCGGCTTCCGTGTGTAAGACGACTGCTTCTTCCTCAATCATGGGCGTCATTCACTTGAAGATGCACGCCCCCTGCGATGGCTTGCACGGTTTTGGCGGGAACTTCGCCCATCACGGTGACCAGATAGCGATCGATCTTACGAGAATGCGCATTTATGGCACCGACTTTCTTCTGATGTCCCTTGACGATATCGCCTCCTAACTCATCAATGTAAATTGAAACAGAAGAAAAACCGTCACTCAACAAGATATGTTCTACCGGATGCTCTGTCGGCGTACGAATCAGCCGAGTATACGAAATCATTTGAAACCCATCTGGCACGCTTCTAAGCGCCCATTTCAACGACCTGAGCGGCATCGCCTCACGCCGATTAACCTGCCAAGTAAAAGCATCGACCTTTGTGGATGCATTCAGTTCGGAGTCCGGGATGATTTCCTCGATACTCAGCGACGTGAACATCATCTGCTCGACCGCCTGGCCATTTTCGCCGATTAGCTCGAATTTGAGCGGCAACTTGGATTCCAAATCCACCCAAATCCGGCGAGCGTACCGAAAGTCATCTCGCGGCTCAATACTGATGACCTGTGACAAGCGCTGCGCAACGTATTCCTGCGCCTCAAGCTTAAAATCGTAATGTCGTGAAAGTTGTTTCAAGTCCTCTGGCAACTCCAGCAAAACCGAACGTCTTGGCGGTTTATTTTCGACAAAGACCGTTTTGGTGTCGGGAAAGTAGCAAGACACTTTTTCTGCATTTCGGACGACTTCCCGCAAGGGAGTGTTCATCGACACCAACCGTTCGTGCTCCGTACCCCCTGTAAACGCATGAACTAGCTGAAAGCTCTCGACGTGTTTATCTTTGAGATAAGCCACTACTCCCCGATAATTCAACTGAGTCACGGCTTGACGCATATCCATTAGCCAACGGACGGCATCACCGTGACGAGGTTCGCCGGTTCCGCCCAAAGCTTCGGCTGCAAACATCATTAGACAAATCTGCCATGCCAAAACTCGGCGTATGCGGAGCATGTCCACAGAGAGCGCAAAAAGTGAAACCATCAATTCGAACTTAGCGAGAAGAATCGTAGGTCACCAGGCGAGCATAGGGCAACAGACCTGGAGCGCCTGCCAAATAAGCCGTTTCGTAATGCGTAACCAGATAATCCTGGAACTGGGGATCAAGCGCTGAACGAACCTCATCGGGATCGACCAACTCGGTTTGCGCCAACACCTCCGGACCAGGCACCGGAGAATAATCCTTTACGGACTTCCCGACCAAAACCGCAACCACCGCCAAAGAGGCCGCTAATGCGGCCGTTACCGCTTTTTCACGATAGCGGTGCTTCTCCGGTCTTGGCGCAAGAATCGCCGGTTCGTTCGCTATAGTAGCCCGAACCTGATCCACGAAGCGATCATCGACGGGCAGGACCTTTCCCGACCGCATCACCTCGCTGACCAGACGGTAACGATGCCATTGCCTTCGAAGCGTGGCGTCGCTCTCTATACGAGCCATCAATGCCAGCGAATCGCTCTCACTCAACTCTCCGTCTAACAGTAATGACAGCTTTTGTCTCAGATCATCATCCGACATGGACTTGCCCCCTAACCGAGTAAAACTTTTAATTTCTTATCGATGGCTTCGCGCGCACGAAAAATGCGTGAACGCACGGTCCCCACCGGACAATTCATTACCTGAGCGATTTCGTCGTAGCTTAAGCCATCGAACTCTCGCAAGCTTATCGCCGTACGAAGTTCTTCGGGCAGCTCGTCTAGCGCAAATTGGATTACCCGAGCGAGTTCCTCACTTAACACTACTCCCTCAGGGGTTTCTTGATCCTTTAGACGTACGGCGGACTCGAATTGTTCCGCCTCCTCGATTTCGATCTCGTCCTCCGAAGGGCGGCGTGCGCGCATCGCAATGTGATTCTTTGCCGTATTGATCGCGATCCGGTACAGCCATGTGTAAAAAGCGCTCTCGCCGCGAAAGCTCGGCAACGCCCGATAGGCCTTTATGAAGGACTCCTGAGCGACGTCCAGGGCCTCGTGCGGGTCCTTGATATAGCGGTTGATCAGCTGCGCGATTTTGTACTGGTATTTTCGAACGAGAATGTCGAATGCCGTTTTATCGCCTCGCTGTACCCTCCGGACTAATTCCTCATCGAGTTGCTCGCCCATTGCGGGAAACCTTTTTCCCTATTTAACGGCGCACACGCACGACCAAAAGATCTGGGCTCTTATTTGAATACGGCGAGCGAATGAAAAACACGGCTTATTTGAGAGCTTCATTAAGAGTGAGATACGTGGCTTGACAGAAAACACTGTCAAAGACTGCTGCACAATTGCATTAGCTTGATTCTACAGGAAGAATTATCGTAGTTTCGCAAGCGCCATTCAATGCGTATTTCGCCGTATCCGCCACGACCCACACTTTTGACGACTCATCAGCACCGAATCGAGATTCTGCTTTAGGCTGCCATTCCCATGGCTAATTCAACGCCACCTGTTTTAGACAAGATACTTTTACAGTAGGATGGCGAAACCACCACGACACACACACTTCATGCCATCCTCAGTTCACGACGTTTTGATCATCGGCAGCGGCGCAGCCGGCTTAAGCTTGGCGCTACGCATCGCCGATCACGCGAGTGTCGCCGTCCTGTCCAAAACCGCCTTGACCGAAACCAACACGCTTTACGCCCAGGGCGGCATATCGGCCGTGCTGGATGCCGACGACTCGATCGAGTCGCACATACAGGACACACTGAACGCGGGTGCCGGCCTTTGCGATCCGGATATCGTGCGGCTCGTCGTTTCGCTAGGCAAAGAATGCATCGACTGGCTGCTGGAACGAGGTGTTCCGTTCACTGCAGCGGACGCGGAAAGCGGCGGCCACCACCTTCACCTGACTCGGGAAGGCGGACATACCCATCGCCGCGTTGTCCATGCTGCCGATGCCACGGGACGGGCTGTCGAAATCTCGCTGGCGCAACATATCCGCAACCATCCTAATATCGATTTATTCGAATACCATAACGCGATCGATCTGATAACCGAGAAAAAGGTCGGCCGTGACGGGAACCGCGTGCTGGGCGCCTATGTGCTCGATACCCACGACAATAAAGTAAAAACGCTCCGGGCCCGAGTCGTCGTTTTGGCGACCGGTGGCGCCAGCAAAGTTTATCTATATACCAGCAACCCCAACATCGCCACCGGGGATGGCATTGCCATGGCCTGGCGCGCCGGCGCATGCATCGCCAATATGGAATTCATTCAATTCCATCCGACCTGCCTTTACCACCCACATGCCCGCTCGTTCCTGATTTCGGAAGCGGTTCGCGGAGAAGGCGGAAAACTGGTGCTGCCGGACGGCTCGCCCTTTATGCACCGATTCGATTCCAGAGAGGAACTGGCTCCCCGCGATATCGTCGCGCGCGCCATCGATCACGAAATGAAGCGCCTGGGCGTCGACTGCGTTTACCTGGACATCAGCCACAAACCCTCCGATTTCATCAAAAGCCATTTCCCGACCATTTACGCGCGGTGCCTAGAGCTCAATATCGATATTACATCGCAAGCGATACCGGTCGTCCCGGCCGCTCATTACACCTGCGGAGGCGTGCAAACCGACCGCCACGCGCGCACCGACGTGCCCGGCCTTTACGCCGTCGGAGAAACAGCCTGTACCGGTCTCCACGGAGCCAACCGCATGGCCAGCAATTCCTTGCTCGAATGTCTGGCCTTCGCCAAGCTGGCGGCAGAGGATATTATCAGGGCCCTGCCCGAGATCCCTCCGCCTCCGGACTTGCCCGAATGGGACGAATCCCAGGTCACGGACTCCGACGAGGAAGTCGTCGTCGCCCATAACTGGGACGAAATCCGACGTTTTATGTGGGATTACGTAGGCATCGTCAGAACCAACAAGCGCCTGCAGAGGGCGTTGCGCCGTGTCGAGCTGTTAAAGCAGGAAATCGCCGAATATTACGGCAATTTCAGGGTCACCAGCGATTTATTGGAGTTGCGCAATCTGGTCATCGTAGCCGAACTGATCATCCGCTCGGCCTTAGTGCGCAAAGAGAGCCGAGGACTCCATTTTACGCTGGACTATCCGCGCACGAACGATGATGAGCCTCCACGAAACACGGTGATCTGTCCCTGATCATCGATCAGCGGCTCGTAACGGCATCCTCCGATCAATCTTCAAGCAACGCCTTAGTGGTGCGTTGCCGCCCGGCGGCACGTGCTGACCGGCACGCGCCTGCCGCCCCAGTCTCCGGGGCTTTCTTCGAACACGCCGGCGCAAGGCGTGTTGCATGCATTGCAAGCGCCTTGCGGCGTCAAATTCCATTCCGACAGTTCATACCAGTCGCGGCCAATGAGCAACTGGCCGCAGTGATGGCAATAAGTGCTGTCAGCCGCTTTATCGTGAACGTTTCCGACATAAACGTATCTAAGACCGTTTTTCATGGCGATGCGCCGAGCTCGAACCAATGTGTCCAGCGGCGTGGAACGCTTATCCATCATCTTCCAGTCGGGATGAAAGGCCGAAAAATGGAGAGGCACGTCCGGCCCCAACTTGTCGGCTACCCATTGAGTCAATGCCTCCAACTCACGATCCGAGTCATTCTCACCGGGAATCAGCAAGGTCGTTATTTCCAGCCACACGGACGTTTCATGCTTGATGTATTGCAGCGTTTCCAATACCGGTTGCAAATGGCCGCCGCAGATCTTGCGGTAAAACTCGTCGGTGAACGCCTTCAAATCGATATTGGCCGCGTCCATCACGCTGTAAAACTCGGCGCGCGGCTCGGCGCACATATAACCGGCCGATACCGCGACCGATTTGACGCCATGCTTTCGGCATTCCTTGGCAACGTCCACGGCGTATTCATGAAAGACAACGGGATCGTTGTAGGTGTAAGCGACGCTGCGACAACCCAGCTCTTTTGCCGCCAGCGCAATGGCTTCGGGGGAAGCCTGATCCATCAGTGAATCCATCTCGCGAGACTTGCTGATATCCCAGTTCTGGCAAAACTTGCACGCGAGATTGCATCCGGCCGTGCCGAACGAAAAGACCGGCGTACCGGGAAGAAAATGATTCAGCGGTTTTTTCTCTATAGGATCGATGCAGAAGCCGCTAGAGCGCCCGTAGGACAACAATACGATCTTGCCGTCCACATTGCCGCGAACGAAACACAACCCCCGCTGTCCTTCATGCAACTTGCAAAACCGGGGACACATCGTGCATTCCACACGACCGTCCTCCAGCGTACGCCAGTAGCGCGTAGGAAAACCCTGCGCCGTTTCGATGGTCCGATTCATGATCTACACCCCATTCGTCAAATAAAATCGCATTTGTAAAATATGACCCATCGGGTGCCTGTCGACGTTTTGCCGTCGGCCGGCGTCGATCCCACAGAGGACTTTGCAATGAAGAACATACGCCAACCTGCCGTCGCGGGGCTTTTCTACCCGGATGACGAACATCGGCTTCGCGCTATGGTTCGGGATTTTCTGCTGGATGCAAACACAGCCGGGCCGCTGCCGAAGGCCATTATCGCACCTCACGCCGGGTACATTTATTCGGGCCCCATAGCCGCCAGCGCCTATGCCCTGATCAAACAAGGCAGGGATGTCATTCGTCGCGTTGTCTTAATCGGCCCTTCTCATAGAATCGGCTTTCACGGCATCGCCGTCAGTCATGCGGACAGCTTCGCCACTCCCCTGGGCAACATCCCTATAGACTGCGCCGCCATCGAAAAGATTCTCGATTTACCATTCGTCAAAAGGCTCGATGAGGCACACTTGCTCGAGCATAGCCTTGAAGTTCATATGCCTTTTCTGCAGGCGGTCTTGAACCAGTTCGAACTGGTTCCTTTGGTCGTGGGCATTGCCGCACCTTCCGACGTCAGCGCGGTACTCGAGCGGCTTTGGGACGATTCGGGGACTATGACCGTGATCAGCTCGGATTTAAGCCATTACCATGACTATGCCACGGCCAAGCGAATAGATCAGGCCACATCCGTCGCCATCGAAAGGCTTCGGCCGGAGGATATCGGTCATGAATCGGCTTGTGGACGGATAGCCGTCAACGGCTTACTCTACTTCGCCCGCGAGAAGGGTCTAACAGCCCGAACGCTGGACTTACGCAGTTCCGGCGATACGGCTGGCCCGAAAGATCGAGTAGTCGGCTATGGGAGCTATGTCTTTGCGTAACACAAACGGTTTCTTGAACTCAACGCACCGCCGGTTCCTGCTCGCGCTTGCGAAACGATCAATCGAGTACGGCTCGGTCCACGGACGACCGATTCCCGTCGAACAGCAAACGCTAGCACCTGAGCTCATCACCATGAGAGCTACGTTCGTGACGCTCGAAATACTAGGCAAACTC
>NZ_JBDIVO010000176.1:0-9637 GCF_039794385.1 Methylocaldum sp.
CCGGTTGACCGAAGATAATCGGGCCGGTGCTGTAGGCGATCGGATGGCCTTCGATATCCACCATCTTGCCGTTGCTTTCCATATCGACCTGCTGAAGATGGGCCGGTAAATCTTCCAGATATTGATCATAGGGCAGAATGGCATAGGATTCGGCGCCGAAAAAATTGCCGTACCAGATGCCGAGCAACCCCATGATCACCGGGATATTCCGCTCGAAGGGCTCCGTTCGGAAATGCTCGTCCACCTTGTGGGCGCCGGTCAATAGCGCTTCGAAAGCATCCATGCCGACAGCCAAGGCGATCGGCAGGCCGATGGCCGACCACAGCGAATACCGGCCGCCGACCCAGTCCCAGAATTCGAACATATTGGCGGTATCGATGCCGAATTCGGCCACTTTTTCGGCATTGGTCGAAACCGCCACGAAATGCTTTGCGATAGCAGTTTCGTCGTTGATTTTGGCCAGAAACCATTCCCGCGCCGACCGGGCATTCGTCATGGTTTCCTGCGTGGTAAAGGTTTTCGAGGAAACGCAGAACAGTGTGGTTTCGGGGTTGAGGCCCTTCAGGTTTTCCACGAGATCCGCTTCGTCCACATTGGAGACGAAGCGAACGCGCAGCCGGGGCTGCATGTAGGGCAACAGCGCCTTCACCACCATTTTCGGCCCCAAATCGGACCCACCGATGCCGATGTTGACCACATCGGTGATGGCTTTGCCCGTACATCCCCGCCATTCGCCGGAACGCACCAAGTCGCTGAACCGACGCATCTGCGCCAAAACCCGATTGACATCGGGCATGACATCCTTGCCGTCGACGAAAATCGGTCGGTTGGAGCGGTTGCGCAAGGCCACGTGCAATACGGCACGGTTTTCGGTGACATTGATCTTGTCGCCACGGAACATGGCGGCGATTTTTCCGGACAGATCGCTCTGGCGAGCCAGTTCCAGAAGCAATGTCAGGGTCTCGTCAGTCATGCGGTTCTTGGAGAAGTCGAACAGAATATCGCCCAGTTGCAGCGAAAAGCGCTTGAAACGGCCAGGGTCGCGATCGAACAGTTCGCGCAAGTGGAGCGACTCGATTGCCTGGTAATGGTCCTGCAATGCTATCCACACGGGCGTTTGGGTTAGAGGGGGCATAGACGGTGTTTCCTCGGAGGAATCGGTTTAGGACATTCCGAACGCAAAGCTCCGAGTGGAGCCCCTGCGCCGGCAGAGCGGAAAGACTTGGCTTTTCTCTGGGCGCGGAGCTAAGGCGGGTCTAGTAAAAACATGTGGTGTGATTCCATTGTCTATTGCGTCTTTTCCGCAAACGACCGTCGAACAAAAAGCAATTCGCTCAGGATTTTCCGCCTGTACGGCGTTCCGGATTCTATTGATGGCGACGGATTATTGCGGTATGAATCGCGTGATCGTGCCAGCGTACGTTAGGGTGAGTTTATGCATGGCGCGCGTACAGGCCACATAAAGCAGGTTCCTGTCGAGTACGGTCGCGTAATTTTCATCGTTGGCATGGGGCACGATGACCTGGTCGAATTCCAGACCCTTTGCCAGATGAGCGGTACAGATCACGATTCCCCGCATGAATGAACTGCTCCGCGTGGTCAATAAATGTAGTTTAGGTACGTCTCCTTGGATGGCCTTGTGAAGTTGTTCCGCCTGTTTCTGTGTCTTGCAGATGATCCCCATGGTCCGACAACCGAGATTGGTGAAATCATCGATTGACCGCCGGATATGGCTTATTTCCTCTTTCTTGTTCTTGAAAGACAAGACAAGGGGCTTGTCCCCATGGCGTTCGATCGCGACGAGGTCGGCATTGGGCGATATGTTTTGAGCGAACTGCGTGATTTCATAAGTTGAGCGATAGCTTTTGCACAGCTTTACGATGGAGGCTTGCCAGAAAACACGCTGGATCGCTTCGGGTGTCGATGAACTGAACGGATTGACCGACTGGTTCGCATCGCCGAGGATCGTTTTTTTGCAGGGAAACAATTTTGAAATGACGGCATATTGGACCGGCGTGTAGTCCTGCATTTCGTCGATCAGCAGATGCTTGATGCTTCGATAGCGGTTATTTATTCCTTCGAGGCGAATCTTGATGTATATGAGAGGGAATACGTCCGAGTATTCCAGTATCGAGTTCTTGGCGGGCCTGAACAACTCCGGCTTCCCCATCCATGTGAAGAAATCCTTGTAAATCGCGCGAAGCGTGGCGTGCCGATACATCTTCTTCACCGAGTCCTTCAGTTCGGTCCTTTCCTTGGCCGTAATATCGTAGTTGTACTGAATTCCGATCTTGCCTTCGATCTCTTTGGCGACTCGGCTCAAGCGTTCGGAAACAGGCAGGTTGCGGTGTTTTTTATAGACCTCCTCGATGAGCCAGGCCGGAACCAGGCGGCGGTTTATCCATAGGTCCTCGGGGTGGAACTGCGTGCTTTCGATATGCGCGACATACTCATCGAGCTTTTTTAAAAAATTGAGCGAGGATTTTTCCTGGATCCTGCGCCTTAATTCCTCGTCCTCGTTCTCCAACAGCAAAGCCGCCTGCTCGAAAAAGGTCTGGAATTTGTATTGGTAATCCAGCAGTTCGTGCGCAAGGCCATCCATTTCGGTCTCGCCGATTTGTTCCTCGCCGAGTTCCGGCAGCACGTTGGAAATGTAGTCGGCGAATACCTTGTTGGGCGAGATGATCAGGATATCCTTCGACGTCAAGCTATCCTTGAATCGGTAAAGCAAGAAGGCGATCCGGTGCAGGGCGATCGAAGTTTTCCCGGAGCCGGCCACCCCCTGGATAATCAAAACCGGTGCGTGTTCATTGCGGATGATAGCGTTCTGGTCGCGCTGGATCGTGGCGACGATGTTTTTCATCCGGTTGTCGGAAGTGCGGCTAAGCTCCTCCTGCAATACATCGTCCAGAATGTTGAGCCCACTCTCCAGCATGAACTCCATTTGTCCGTTGCGTATCCGGAACTGGCGTTTCAGCACGATTTCACCGGAAATATCGCCGGATGGGGATTCGTACCGCGCCTCGCCAATTTCGTAATCGTAAAACATGCTCGAGATCGGCGCGCGCCAGTCGTATATCAGGCTCTTTTTTTCCGCCTCGTCGAAGAAGTTGTGAATCCCGACATAAACCGGTAATGGCTGCGCCTCGCCGTGCCTGACGAAATCAAAGCGACCGAAATAGGGGAGCTGTAGGAGTTTCCTGATGCGCGTTTGAAAGGCGAGAACGGCTTCGCCGGTAAGCACCGTTTGGTGTACGGATTGGCGCGTCGATATCTTTTCAACATGATCCATATCCGCCTTGTGTTCCCACAAATAGGTTTTCTGTTCCTGGATCTCCTGTGCGTAACGCCTCACCCTGGCATCGAGTTGCTCCAAGGCCTCGCCGAGCTTTCGCTTCACTTCCTCAAGATGTAACTTTTCTTCGGTTTCTCTCTTGTCGATCATGGGCCTATTCGATTTCATGTGGATAGCGACCATGGTCCGGATTCATGACCGTGTTCGGGGATTCGCGCGTAGCCGCGCCACTATGACGAAGGTAAGGAGATTGTTCGAGTTTGACAGCTTCGGTTATACGGTTGTTGGGCTGAATATTCGGAGCTTGTCCGCGCTTTCGCTGCCAGGTGAGCGGTTTTAAAGCGAACTGAACTTGATCATGTCCGATCCGAGCAGGATTTCAGACGGCATAATCGTCGACCGCCGCCCTTTCAGAATGAATCTGACGATGAATTCGCGAAAACTGTGCGGAAAGACGGACTGCCCCGTGGGACAGAGCAAGAAAGCAAGCGTTATGGCGGGGTCGGCCGGCAGCAATCAAACATGGGATGGATCACGTTATCACGGTAGGTTTGCTGCATAGGTGACACAACAATTTAACGTGCGAGCGTGGTATTGTCTACGAAATAGATTGTTTCCGTAACATTGCGCCCGTGTAATCGGTCACCAAAGTGCTTGTAGATTCGTACCTATTGGGGTAATCTTAAATAGATTTTCACAATCATCTTCTATGCCAATCTAAGCAGCTCTCATCAAGTCCGCGGCCCGTCGCACAAGGTGCGAATCGCCGCATGGCCTGCGCTGAAGTTAAATTTCAGTCGCCGGGCTTGCTTCTGATGTGGTCTGCTTGGTCTCCTCCACTCGTTCAAGGCCCGCAATCTTCCCCCATTAAGTAGCCGCCTGACGCGCACCTCCAGCGCAGGTTCCAGATCTTTCCGATCTCGACCCAAAGGCGGATTACATGCAGTTCAAACATTCCTTTTCTTATGGCGACCACAACGTCACGCTGGAAACCGGGGAAATAGCCCGCCAAGCGAGCGGCGCCGTGCTGGTGAACATGGGCGACTCGGTGGTCCTGGCCACCGTAGTGGCGTCCCGGGACGCCAAGCCCGGACAGGATTTCCTGCCGCTCACCGTCCACTATGTGGAGAAATCCTATGCCGCCGGCCGCATTCCGGGCGGTTTTTTCAAGCGGGAAGGACGACCCTCCGAGAAGGAGACCCTGACCTCCCGGCTGATCGACCGTCCCATTCGCCCGCTGTTTCCCGACGGATTCCATCATGAGGTGCAGGTGGTCTGCACGGTTTTGTCCTGCAACCCCGAGGTGGACTCCGACATCCCGGCGCTCTTGGCCGCCTCGGCGGCTTTGGCGGTCTCCGGCATCCCCTTTGAGGGACCTGTCGGCGCTTGCCGAGTGGGATTCCAGGACGGTCGCTATATCCTCAATCCGACCCGCAGCCGACTACGGGATTCGCAATTGGATTTGGTGGTGGCGGGCACGCGATCTGCCGTGATCATGGTGGAATCGGAGGCGGATGAGCTGTCCGAGGACATCATGCTGGGTGCCGTGGAGTTCGGTCATGCGCAGATGCAGACGGCGATCCGCGCTATCGAGGAACTGGCGGAAGCGGCCGGGAAGCCTCGTTGGAACTGGCAGCCGCCAATTCAGGATGAGGCGCTCATGGCGAAGATTACCGAACTCGCCGAAGCGGAATTGCGCGAGGCCTATCGCATCACGCAGAAACAGGCGCGACGGGAGAAGATCCGGGAGGTCGGCGACAAGACGATGGGGGCGCTGGCCGCAAGCGCGGCGGAAGCCCCGGATCCTCATCTCGTCAAAGACGCGCTCTCGAAACTTGAAGCCCGCATCGTCCGCGGCCGAGTACTGGACGGCGAACCGCGCATTGACGGGCGGGATTGCTTCACGGTGCGGCCGATCCGCATCCGCCATGGTGTGTTGCCGAGCACCCACGGCTCGGCGCTGTTCACCCGTGGGGAAACCCAATCCCTGGCGGTGGCGACGCTGGGCACCGCCCAAGACGAGCAGATCGTCGATGCGCTGCAGGGCGAATACCGCGAGCGCTTCATGCTTCACTACAACATGCCGCCGTTCGCCACCGGCGAAACGGGCTTCGTGGGTAGCCCGAAGCGTCGCGAGATCGGCCATGGCCACTTGGCCAAGCGAGCCGTCGCCGCCGTGTTGCCTCCGTTCGAGGTGTTTCCCTATACGATCCGTGTCGTCTCCGAGATCACCGAGGCCAACGGGTCCTCGTCAATGGCCTCGGTCTGCGGCGCCTGTCTGGCCTTGATGGATGCCGGCGTCCCGTTGAAACGTCCCGTCGCCGGTATCGCGATGGGGCTGATCAAGGAAGGCGAGCGCTTCGCCGTGCTGACCGACATCCTCGGCGACGAGGATCATTTGGGCGACATGGACTTCAAGGTGGCCGGCACGGAACAGGGAGTCACCGCCCTGCAAATGGATATCAAGATTCAAGGCGTCACCCGAGAGATCATGGGCACGGCCTTGACCCAGGCGAGGGCGGGACGGATGCACATCCTCGATCTGATGCGGCTGGCTCTGCCCGCTCCCCGTCAAGAGCTCTCGGTCCGCGCCCCGCGCCTTGTCACTTTCAAGATCGACCCGAACAAGATTCGCGACGTGATCGGCAAGGGCGGCGCAACCATCCGTTCCCTCGTCGAGGAAACCGGCGCCGAGATCAATGTGGCGAACGACGGCACCGTGACCATCGCCTCGGCGAACGGCGAAGCCGCGCATCTGGCCAAAGGGCGCATCGAGCAATTGACCGCGGATATCGAAGTGGGCCGGATCTACGTGGGCACGGTGCTGCGGCTGCTGGATTTCGGCGCCATAGTGCAGCTCCTGCCGGGCAAGGATGGGCTCTTGCACATCTCGCAGATCACCGAGCGCCGGCTCGAATCAGTCGGAGAAGTGCTGGAGAAAGGGCAATCGGTTCGGGTCAAGGTGCTGGAAATGGATGGCCGGGGACGCGTGCGCTTGTCGATGAAAGAGGCCATGACCGAAGCGGCTCTGTTCAGCGACGCGTGAGGGCATCGATATGATCAGCATCGACGAGGCGACGCGGCGTCGAACCTTCGCCATCATCTCCCACCCCGACGCCGGCAAGACCACGCTGACGGAAAAACTGCTGCTGTTCGCCGGCGCGATCCACATCGCGGGCAGCGTCAAGGCGCGCAAGGCCTCGCGCCATGCCACCTCGGACTGGATGGAAATCGAAAAACAGCGCGGCATCTCGGTGGCCAGCTCGGTCATGCAGATGGAGTACCGCGACTGCGTCATCAATCTGCTGGATACGCCCGGCCACCAGGACTTCTCCGAGGATACCTATCGGGTATTGACCGCCGTGGATTCCGCCTTGATGGTGATCGACGCCGCCAACGGCGTGGAGTCCCAGACCCTGCGGCTGCTCCAGGTCTGCCGTGCCCGCAAGGTGCCCATTCTCACCTTCGTCAACAAGATGGACCGGGAGGTTCGGGAGCCTTTGGATTTGATGGGCGAAATCGAGCATGTCCTGGGCATGGCGGCGGCCCCGTTCACCTGGCCGGTGGGTATGGGCCGGTGCTTTCGCGGCGTTTTCGACCTGCGCCGCGATCGCATGCGGGTGTTTCGCCCGGGCGCCGACCGTCTGGCCGAGGACGGCGAATTCATCGAAGGCCTCGACAATCCGGTCTGCCCGGCGCGCTTTGGCGAAGAGTTCGACACCGCGCGCCAGGAAATCGAGCTGGTGCGGGGCGCCTCGCCTGCATTCGACCCGAGCGAGTTTCTCGCCGGACGGCAAACCCCCGTGTTCTTCGGTTCCGCCGTCAACAACTTCGGCGTTCGGGAAGTGCTGGACGCGCTGGCAGAGCTCGCTCCGCCGCCCGGCCCCAGGGCCGCCCTGCAGCGCGCGGTGCAGCCGCACGAGTCGAAATTCACGGGGGTCGTTTTCAAAATCCAAGCCAACATGGACCCGGCTCACCGCGATCGCATCGCCTTCGTGCGCGTCTGTTCCGGCCGGTTCGAACGGGGCATGCGGGTCAAGATCGGCCGCAACGGCAAGGAGCTCCGGCTCACCAGCGTAGTGTCGTTCCTGTCGCAACGGCGGGAACTGCTCGACGCCGCCTATCCCGGCGATATCATCGGCATCCCCAATCACGCGGCGTTGCAATTGGGCGACACCCTGACGGAAGGGGAGGAACTCCAGTTCACCGGTCTGCCGTTTTTTGCCCCCGAACTTTTCCAGAGCGTGGAAGTCGCCGATCCCCTTCGGAGCAAACAACTGCGCATCGGCCTCACCCAACTGGGCGAGGAGGGGGCCATCCAGGTATTCAGGCCCCAGACCGGCGGTCCGCTCCTGCTCGGCGCGGTGGGGGCCTTGCAGTTCGAGGTGGTCGCGCACCGGCTGCGCCATGAATACGGCGTCGATGCCCGCATGGCTCCCACCAAGTACAAGCTGGCACGCTGGGTGACCGCCGATGATCCGCGGGAACTGAAGCGCTTTCTGGACGCCAACGCTCACCGGATCGCATGCGACGTGGTCGGCGCACCCACCTTTCTGGCCGCCATGAAGTCGGAGCTCGCCGTCGCCGAAGACAAGTGGCGGACCATCCGGTTCCACCAGCTTAGGGAGCATGCGGGACTCGTATTCAAGTCCCGCCTGGACGGGTAACCCAATGCATTCCGCCATTCAATGCGAAGGAGAAACACATGTTAGCAAGCCATGAAATCGAACGCTACCGAACTCTTTTGGAGCAGCAGCTCGCGGACGCACTGGAAGCGCTGGAAACCGCCAAAGCCACCGACACCGGGACCGTGAAGCTGGACCAGACTCGTGTGGGGCGCCTGTCGCGGATGGATGCGCTTCAGCAGCAGGCGATGGCGCAAGGCTTGAGGGAGCGGCTGTTGCGCAACCGAAGGCGGCTGGAAGCCGCGCTGGATCGCGTTCGCGGCGGCAAATTCGGTCTCTGCTGCCGATGCGGCGACGAGTTGGACCTGGAGCGCCTGGAGGCGGATCCGGCGGTCCCGTTCTGCGCGGACTGTCAGGACGAGATCGAGGAACAGCGGCGCGGCTAGGGGAATGCTTCAAAGGCAACGATCGACTACGGGAGAGGTGAAGCATGAGCGTGAAAGAAGTGAAATTCGGTGAAAGCGCCCAGGAAAGCATCCTGAAGGGCGTCAACCTTCTCGCCGACACGGTGAAAGCGACCTTGGGCCCACGTGGACGCAACGTCGTGCTGTCGCGGGGTTACGGCGTCCCTGTAATGACCAAGGACGGCGTGTCGGTGGCGAAGGACGTGGAACTCGCGGATCGGTTCGAGAACATGGGCGCCCAAATCGTGCGGGAAGCGGCCCTGAAGACGGCCGAAGTTGCCGGAGACGGTACCACCACATCGATCGTACTCGCCCAGGCCCTCATTCGGGAGGGCATGAAATTCGTTCTTCTCGGGGCGAACCCGATGGACCTGAGGCGCGGCATCGAACAAGCGGTCGCCGCCGTCCTGACGCGGCTCGGGGAACTGTCCAGGCCCTGCGCCACCGATCGGGAGATCGCACAGGTCGCGACGCTGTCCGCCAATGGCGATCGAGCGGTCGGCGAGCTGATCGCCCGGGCGATGGCCGTGGTCGGCAAGGACGGCGTGATCACGGTCGAAGAAGGGCAATCGCTCCAGGATGAGCTGGATATGGTGGAAGGCCTGCGGTTCGACCGCGGCTACTTATCCCCCTATTTCATCAATGATCCGGATCGGCAGAGGGCCTTGCTGGAAGAACCTTACATTCTATTGGCGGACGAAAAGATCTCCACCCTTTCGGGGCTCCTGTCCGTGCTGGAACGGGTAGTCAAGACCGGTCGTCCGCTCCTGATCATTGCCGAGGATGTGGACGGCGAAGCGCTGGCGACCTTGGTCGTGAACCACCTGCGCGGCGTCCTTAAGGTCTGTGCCGTGAAGTCGCCCGGTTTCGGCGAGCGGCGCAAGGCGATGCTCGAAGACATCGCCGTACTCACCGGCGGCACCGTGATCGCCGAGGCGACTGGGTTGACGCTTGAAAACGCCGCCTTGGAACTCCTCGGTCGGGCCGAGCGAGTCGAAGTCGGCAAGGAGAATACCGTGATCGTCGGCGGCGCGGGTTCGGCCGAGGCGATCGCCGATCGTATCCGCTGGCTGCGTACCCAGATCGGCCTGGCTTCGTCCGACTACGAGCGCGAACAACTGGAGGAACGCACGGCCAAGCTCGCGGGCGGCGTAGCGGTGATCCGCGGGGGCGCCGCCACCGAGATCGAGATGAAGGAGAAAAAAGCCCGTATCGAGGACGCCGTGCACGCGACCCGCGCCGCCGTCGAAGAG
>NZ_JBDIVO010000177.1:0-9568 GCF_039794385.1 Methylocaldum sp.
CACCGGCCAGACCAAACTCGTCGGCCCTGAGCCGGTCTAATTTTATCCGGCGTTCGAGTGAACATTCATCGTAGGATGGGTAGAGCGAAGCGAAACCCATCGATGGCGGGTTAGCCCTTCGACAGGCTCAGGACAGGCTCCGCGTAGCCCACCGACCCTTCGACTTGGCTCAGGACAGGTCCGAGGCCGCTCGGCGGGTTACGGCCTCGCGGCCTAACCCACCCTACAAACATGAATTCCTTCTCGAAAACGGTTTGGAATAAGTTCGACCAAGGTCGGCTTGTTCCCATTCGAACATCGGTCCGAACGGCAGAGGACAGGGCTATGGCCAGAGGAAGTAAAGAAAAGTACACCGAGAAGCAGAAACGGCAGGCTCGGCACATCGAGGAAGGTTACGAATCGCGCGGCGTCCCCGAAGAGGAAGCCGAGCGGCGCGCGTGGGCCACGGTGAACAAAATTCACGGCGGCGGGAAAAAGCGGGGCGGCAGCGGTCACGGAAAAGAAGAGGATCGCGAGCCGACGCGCAAGGGCGGACATAAAGGCGGCAAACATTAACCCGGGCTGGCGTTTATCGATCCAAGCTCAAGTTCGCAGGTCGGCAATCCTTGGCCGACGGACCCGTCCGTAGGATGTGCTGAACGAAGTTAGTAGGTCGGCAATCCTTTGCCGACAAGCCTGCGTGCCGACCCGTTAACGTCGGGAAAGGATTCCCGACTTACTTGTTGGGTGCTCAGCGGTTTCGGCCGGCTCTTTCAATCCTCCATCAACGCGCTGACGGAACCGCCGGCATGGATCTGCCGGACGGCTTCCGCGAACAGCGGCGCGATCGGGATGACCGTCAGCTTCCCCTGAGCCGTTTCCGGAGGAAGCCTGAAAAGCGGAACGCTGTCGGTGACGGCCAGGCTGTCCAGGACGGGATCGGCCACGACGCTCGCGGCCTCGCCGACGAACAGCCCGTGGGTTGAGGCGACGTGGACGGCTAAGGCGCCTTGTTCGCGGCAAACCTGGGCGGCGCGCGCTACGGTGCCGCCGGTGCTGATCATGTCATCGACGATGAGGGCCGTTTTGCCGCGCACATTTCCCGCCAGAATCGCACCGCGTACCGTGTCATCGCTGCGGTACTTTTCCATGAGGG
Source organism: Methylocaldum sp. (assembly GCF_039794385.1). NCBI lineage: Bacteria > Pseudomonadati > Pseudomonadota > Gammaproteobacteria > Methylococcales > Methylococcaceae > Methylocaldum > Methylocaldum sp. Next base: position 1,136 of record NZ_JBDIVO010000177.1, read on the forward strand.
CGCTGCCGACAGTCGCGCCGAGCCGCCGGGACAACTTGCGGCGGAAGCTCTCTGCCCGTTTGAGCCCACCTGCGTCGGGCGAGACCACGGCCACGTCTCCGTGGAGTTTCGCCGCGAAATGCTCGATCAGCAGCTTCCCGGCTTCCAAATGGTCGGTCCGGCAGCGGAAGGCATTCTGAAAACCCGCCAGATCGTGGACGTCGAGGGTGATAACCCGGTCCGCGCCCGCGGCCTCGAACAGCTGCGCCACATAACGCAGCGTGACCGGTTCGCGCGGCCGGGTTTTCCGGTCGGCCCGAGCATAGGCCAAATACGGCACGACCGCGGTCACCGAGGCGGCGGACGCATCCTTGAGCGCACCGACAAAAAACCACAGGCGGCACAGTTTGTCGTTGACGGTCTTGCCGGGCTCGTCGTACAGCGATTGCACCACGAATACGTCGGAGTCCCGCACGTTCTCGGCCGGATACGCCTTGTGCTCGCCGTCGTCGAAATCTTTTTCCTCGACTAAGGACAAGTCAGAACCCAATGCGCGGGCGATGTTTTCTCCCAATGTCCGGCTTTCGCTCAGCGCGAACAGGCGAAGCGGGCCGCGGTTCATCGACGCAGATACTTCAGGAACCAGTCGCGGGCGAGTTCTTCCACCTTTTCCAGCGTGCCGGGTTCCTCGAACAGATGGGTCGCGCCGGGGACTATCTCCAGCCGGTTCACGGCATTCATGCGCTCCGCCGCCAAGCGGTTGAGCTCGATGACCACATCGTCGTAACCGCCGACGATCAGGAGCGTGGGTGCCAGAACCTCGGGCAATCGCTCCTCCGCGAGATCCGGCCGTCCGCCCCGCGATACCACGGCCGCCACCGATTCCGGACGCTCGGCGGCGGCCCGGAGCGCCGCCGCCGCGCCGGTGCTGGCGCCGAACAATCCGAAGGAAAGGTCGGTGGTCAATTCGTATTGCGTGGCCCAGTCGATCGCGCCCACCAGGCGATCGGTCAAGAGGCCGATGTCGAAACGGAATTGACGGGTGTACTGGTCGACCTCGTGTTCCTCCGCGGTGAGAAGATCGAACAGCAGCGTAGCGAGGTCGGCGCGGTTGAGGAAATCGGCGACGGCGCGGTTGCGCGGGCTGAACCGGCTGCTGCCGCTGCCGTGGGCGAAGATCACGAGTCCTTGAGGCTGGTCCGGAATGAACAGCGAGCCGGACAGCGTCACGCCCGCCGGACCTACCGGAAATTCAATGGAATCCGAGGGTGCGGCTTGATTCATCTCTTCATCTCCCTGCCGAACAAAAAGCTTGTTTAATCCGATGTCTCGCCCCAGGCTCGGGTAAGAATCTCCCGAACCTCGTCATCGGTGGTCTGGGAAAAGTCCCGGTATCCTTGACCCACTGCAAAAAACGGCTCGGGAGTCATCAAGCAGACCACCTCGTCGACTTCGGCGCGCAAACGCTCCACCGTATCCACCGGCGCCAGCGGCACGGCGACCACGATGCAGGACGGGTTTCGCTGGCGCAGGGCGGCGAGGCCGGCGCGCATGGTCGCTCCCGTGGCGATGCCGTCGTCCACCACGATGATGCAGCGGTTCTCGATATCGGGGTACGGACGATCGCCCCGGTAAAGCCGCTCGCGGCGCTCCAGTTCCTGGCGCTCTTTCGCGGCGGCGTTCTCGATAACTTCGTCGCTGATCCGGTAGATCGATACCACATCGCGGTTCAGCACGGAGGCGCCCCCGCTGGCGATCGCGCCCATGGCCAACTCCGGATTGCCGGGTGTTCCGAGCTTGCGCACGATCAAAAGGTCCAAGGGCGCTTTCAGGGCACGGGCGACTTCGTATGCCACCGGCACCCCGCCGCGCGGCAGGGCGAGAACGATCAGGTCGGAACGGCCGGCATAAGCACCCAAGGCCTCCGCCAATTTGCGGCCGGCGTCCGTGCGGTTTTCGAAAAGTGTATCCATAGGAGTCCCAACAACGGCTGAAAACCCGAGTTTCGTTCCTCAACTCGGCTGGTATTTCTGCTTTACGGTATTTCCAAGCGTCCGCCGCGCCACTCGCTCAGCTGTTCCGCGCCGATCCGCAGTTTTTCCCTTAGCGCCTCGATCCGCTCCTTTTGCTCGAGCCGGGTCGCTGGCCACGCTTCCAGCCGGTCGAGTTCGGCTTGCCATTCCTCCATTTGCATTTGGAGTTCCCGCAAGCGGGCTTGTTCGGTATTCATGGCTGTTCCGGTAATTCTTCCATATCAACGAGAAGCCCTGTTTTTCAGGAGCTTCATGAATTCCCGCATGAACGCCGGGAGATCCGCGGGTTGTCTCGACGTTACCAGATTGCCGTCCACGACGACCTCCCGGTCTTCATAATGGGCTCCGGCTTGCCTCATTTCGTCCGCGACGGCCCGATAACAAGTGGCGTGCCGATTTTTCAGCACACCGGCCGAAATCAGGATCTGCGGCCCGTGGCAAACGGCCGCTACCGGCCGATCGTTCTGCATGAAAGCCTTGGCGATCGCCAAGGCCGAGGGTTCCTCCCGCAATGCGGCCGGCGCTTTGCCGCCGGGGAGCAGAAGAACGTCGTAATCTTGCGGAACGATTTCCGAAAGCTTCTTGTCGACCGCCACTTCGTAGCCGTGCTTGCCGATGATCGTCCCGGTTTTGTCGGAAGCGATCTCGACCGGAATTCCCTCCTCTTTCAGCCGGTAGTACGGCACGAGGAGTTCGGCATCCTCGAAATAGTCTGAACTGAGTATGAGGACTTTCATCCTTCGTCTCTCTTCTTAATGGAGCGCTTCCTCCCGTTCGGACGGGGGAGGCTGCTGGGTCGTCTCGGGTGCGGGGCGAGGCGATTGAATTGCCTCGGGACGGTAGCCCTCGGCGACGCTCGGTCCGCCCGTGAGCGGTTTGTTGGTCAGTGCCCGCAGGATCAGGGTGGAACCCGCCAAACCCAAAACGGCCGTGAGCGGACTCGCATGCCGCAGGGCATTGACCGCCAGGGTGGTTCCGGTTGCGCCGGCGATCAGCCGGGTGGCCGGCGCCCAGTTCTCCTGCAAGATGTCCGGGCGTATCCGGCGGCGCGGAACTCCGCCCTGAAGTTCGGGGATCTGCTCCGCGGTCTCATGTACTTCCAGCCGATCGTCCACACCCCTGACTCCGCGTACCGAGGCCACACACCGGTAGAGCGGCTTGTGCTCATGCGCCAGTACCGGACCGGAGAGCGTCACAAAACCGTCCTGCACCTTGACGTCGATGACTTTGGGATGGGAGACCACCCGTCCGATATTGGACCGTACCCTATCAACCAGCAAGTCGTCGGGGACAGGCCCCGCCGTCAGCCACCCGTTGAGCTCCGCGACCATGCCGACCGCGCGATTGCGAAGGTCGCGCAGGGCCACCTGAAACGCGTCATCGAATCGGTTCATGCTGCTCGTCGTCTTGTCGCGGAGAACGGCCCGGCGATATCGCCCGCGATCCGGGTCGAGCAAATACATCAACGCGGCCCCCACGGCCGCCCCGTACAGTGTTGAGTTCCGCTTCATGGCATTCTCCTCCGAGTGATCCGTACTGCTCTCGCCTGACTAATCAGACTCGTCTCCCGAAAGGGAGTTGCACGCGAGTGTTACCGAAATGAAAAAGGCGGCCGAACGGATTGCGGGTGATTCGGAAATTCCGTCGGCTATTCGCCGATCACCGTGCGAAGTGGCGCGATCGAGCACGCCGCGCGACCGACAGGAGCATACGGATGAGGCCGGCGTCTAAACAAAGAAGACGATCCGAAAGGAAGTGTGATGTCCGAACCGAAAGCCATTGCGGCAACGATCGAAACCGTGGTGCCCGGGGTGTGGCGCTGGTCCGTGCAGGATGATCGTATCGGTTACGAGAGTGATGCGCACGCCATCGCGTCGGGTGACCGCATGGTCCTTATCGATCCCTTGAGGGTCGAGACAGCGGTCCTCGAACGCTTAGGGCCGGTGGAGGCGATTTGCCTCACCGCCGCCTGCCATCAGCGGGCCGCCTGGCATTACCGCCGTCGTTTGGGCGTGAAGGTGTATGCGCCCGACGGCACGCGGCCCATGGACGAGGAACCGGACCTGCGCTACCGGGCAGGCGATGTGCTGCCGGGGGGCCTTCGGGCGATCCACACGCCGGGACCGGAATCCGCGCATTACGCCTTCTTCTTGCCGAAGCGTCCCGGCATCCTGTTTTGCCCGGATCTTCTGTCGCACGGAGCCGGCGAGGCCTTGGCCTTTGTTCCGGCCGAGTATCACGAGAACCCGGCGCTAACCCGGCAGAGCGTGCGGAATTTGCTGGACCTGGACTTCGCGGTGCTCTGCTTCGACCATGGCCGCCCCCTTCTCGACGAGCCCAAGGCCGCGCTGCGGGCCCTCCTCGCCGAGAAGCCGGGGACCTCGCACAGCTGACTTCCGCGCAGCAGCTATCGATAAGGTATGGCACCCGGAGAGGCATCATCCCGGCACTGGAATCACCGCTACGCGGTAGTCAACGGAATACGCCTGCACTGGGTGGAAGCCGGAACCGGGCCTCTCGTCGTGTTGCTGCACGGATTTCCGGAATTCTGGTACTCATGGCGTCACCAAATCCCGGCACTGGCGGAAGCGGGCTTTCGCGTAGTCGCCCCGGATCTCCGCGGCTACAACGAGTCCGAAAAACCCGCTGGAATCAGGCCTTATCGCCTGGAAACCCTGGCGGACGACGTGCTCGCGATCATTCACGCGCTGGGCCAAGAGCGATGCGCGGTGGTCGGACATGATTGGGGCGGTGCCATCGCCTGGTTTCTGGCCATGCGCCATCCGCAGGCGGTAGAGAATTTGATCGTCCTGAATGCCCCGCATCCGGAGCGTTTCTTTCAGGAACTCAGGACGCCGGCGCAGTTGCGGAAGTCCTGGTACGTATTCTTCTTCCAGCTCCCGTGGCTGCCCGAAAGGCTGATTCGAGCGGATGATTATGCCGGATTAGGCCGGATATTGCGGACCGATCCGGTGCGGCCCGATGCGTTCACCGAAGCCGACATTCAGTGCTACAAGCAAGCCCTGGCGCAGCCGGGCGCGCTGACTGCGGCGATTCATTATTACCGTGCCCTGTTCCGCCGCAACCTTCTCCGATTCCGGCGGCAGATCCGCCCCATTCATGCGCCGACACTTTTGATCTGGGGTGAGCAGGATCGCTATCTCGGTATCGGGCTGACCCAGGGTTTGGAACGATGGGTTCCGAATATCCGGGTCGAACGCATCCCCGAGGCGAGTCACTGGGTTCAGGCGGACGCGCCCGAGCGTGTCAACTCGTTGATCATTGGCTTTCTTCGAAAACAAGGGCATGGCATGGGGCGAAGTTGACGTCTTCACCGGTATTCCGTGCGCAGTGGATGTGCCGAGGATTCGGCTATCTCTTTCTGCACGAAACTGTGGCGCAAGAATACCTCGAGCCGCCTGCCGCGGAAGGGTGAAGCCAGCAGTCGGATCAGCGCTGCAATGGTGTTAATCTTCTGAGCCAACTCACTACACCCGACTGCGGAGTGCGCATGAATGTCCCCTACAAAGGCCGATGGACGGTGACTGCCAGCGGCGGCGATCCCCGAGCCGCCATCGACGACTCCTACTCGACGCGATGGGTCTCCGAACCGTCGGTGGCCCCCTGGCTCGAGATCGATTTCGGCCGGATCGCGATCCTCGGAGGACTCGAGGTTTACTGGGGCAGGCATGCGCCCAAGGTATATTCCTTCGTGTCCTCGCTCGACGGCGAAGCGTGGACGCCTCTTTGTGCCACCCGCCACGGCGAGGGCGGTCAAGACGTCTTCGCGTTTCCGCCGACGGAGGCTCGATTCGTGCGCTGGACTTGCGCCGATCCGGAGCCGGAGCGGGGCCTCGAAATCGTCGAAATCAACCTGTACGGTCCGGGCGAGGCCGCGTCGGTGCAAGAGCCGGGGCGAATCGCGGCGTTGGGCCGTGGGCCGGTCAAGATTCCGCCAGGCGAGAGCATTACCGTCGATTTCGGGTATACGCGATCGCCGCTCGGCGTGCTGGTCCAATGGGGAGAGACTTACGGAACCGACTTTTCGGTCGAGCTTTCCGACGACGGCGAGAACTTTCGGGAGGTCGGCCGCATCATCCTCGGCAACGGCGACTACGACAGCTTTTATTGGCGATCCACCACGAGCCGCTATCTGCGCTTCACGGTTCACGAGGCAAGCAGTCCGGAAGGGGCTGTCGTCGACGAACTCAAGCTCCGCATCCTGAACAAGGACAGAATGCCGATCGGCCAACTGGAGCGCGCGGCGCAAGTGGCGCGCAGCGATCTTTATCCGCAGGCTCTTCTGGAGCGGCAGGTCTATTGGACCGTGCTCGGGGAGATCGATCGGTCCGAGGATGCCCTTTTCGACGAATACGGCAATCTCGAGCCCCGCCCCGGTTCCGGCCAACTCATGCCGTTGTTTCGACTGGACGGAACGCTTCACGGCGCGCCCGGCGCTTCCGCGATCACTCAAACGCTGGCCGACGGCGCGCTGCCCATTCCTTCCGTCGCGTGGTCGGCGCGGGAGGTGGAACTTAGGGCGACCGCCCTCGCCGATGCAGGGCAAGCGATAGTCGAGTACCGCATCACGAACCGCGCCGGCGTGCCGCAGCAAGGGGCGCTCGTCCTCGCGCTGCGCCCCGCCCAAATCAACCCGTATTGGCAACACGGCGGACACGCGATCATCAACTCGATAGCCATCGACGGAAAGGAGGTTCGGGTCAACGATGGGTGGTATGCCGGTTTTTCGAGTGCCCCCGATGTCGCGACGATCGCCGAATTTCACGACGGAGACGTGGTGAAACTGATCGAGAACCAGCCGCAGCACACCGAACGCTGCTTGCATTCCGATTCCGGTCTCCTGAGTGCCGCATGCGAGTTCGACTTTTCCCTGGCCCCGGGCGAGACCGCTTCCTTCGTCGTATCGGCTCCGCTCAGGGACGGTATCGCACCCGACACGGAGGTCGACTTCGCCAGCATTCGCGAGAAGGTCGCTCGAGTTTGGCGCGAGAAGATCGGCCCGCGCAGAATCACGGTGGGAGACCGCGAAGTCAGCGATACGGTCGAGGCACAGACGGGACTCATCCTGGTGAACGCCACCCGCTATGCCTTCAAGCCCGGTCCGCGCAATTACGACCGAACCTGGATACGCGACGGCTCCTCGCAGGCCCTTGCCCTGCTCTACGCCGGTTTGATCGAAGAGGCCGAGCGCTACGTGCTGTGGTACTCGAAACGCATCTACGACAACGGCATGGTGCCGCCGATCCTGAATCCCGACGGTAGCGTAAACCGCGGCTACGGAAGCGACATCGAGTTCGACGCCCAGGGCCAGTTCGTGGCGATCGCAGCCGACACCTATCGCTTCAGCCGGGATCGCGCCTTTCTCGAAGCCATTTTCGAACCCGTCGTCCGGGCCACCCGATTCATCGAGGAACTCTGCGCGCGAACCAATGCGCTGCACGGGCCCGAAACGCGGTTCCATGGGCTTTTGGCGCCATCCATCAGCCACGAGGGTTACAACAAGCCGACCTACAGCTACTGGGACAACTTTTTCGCGTTGCGGGCGTGGCGCGACTGCGCCTATCTGGCCGCCGAGATCGGCGATGCGGAAATCGCGAACCTGGCCGAAACCAAGGAACAGGAGTTCGCCGCAAACCTGGCCCGCTCATTGCGAATGACGACCGAAGAGCTCGGTTCGGGGCTGGTCCATGCCTCCGCCGATCGCGAGGATGTCGATCCCACGTCGACCTCCATCGCTTTCGAACCCTGCCGTGTGGAGGATGTGCTTCCGGCCGAGTATCTCCAGGCGACTTATGACCTTTATCGCGATCATCTCGAGGTAATCCGGGCGCCCGGTTTCGAAGGGGGCTTTACGCCGTACGAGATTCGCAATCTGAACGCGCTCGTGGCGCTGGGTCGAACCGAGGAGGCCTTCCGGCTCCTCGGGGATGCGCTCACCTGGCGAAGACCCGCCGGTTGGCGTCATTGGGCCGAGGTCGTCTGGGCCGACCCGCGCGTGCCGGACTATATCGGCGATATGCCTCACACCTGGATCGGCGCCGAATTCGCCACCGCGATCCGCCGCATGTTGATTAGGGAAAACGGCGGCACGCTCGAACTTTTTCGAGCCGTCCCCGATGCCTGGTGGGAAGGCGAAGGCATTACGCTGAACGAGCTGCCGACCTGCTTCGGAACGGTCAGTCTCAGAGCCCGCCGCGGCGAATCGCAAGTGACGGTCGATCTGAGCGTGACCGGAACCGCGCCGAAACGGATCGTCCTTCGCTATCCGGGCGCGCGGCAAGCCCACGCCGACGGCAAACCGTGCGAGATCGACGGCGATCTCATCAAGGCACCGAATCTGAACCGGCTCGTGATCGATCTGTAGACTTGTAGGGTGGGTTAGCGAAGCGTAACCCACCGA
>NZ_JBDIVO010000178.1:0-9532 GCF_039794385.1 Methylocaldum sp.
AAATAAGGTGTCATGGCCGAGGAATCCGATCAGGAACGAACAGAGGACCCTACCAGTAAACGCCTGAGCGATGCTCGGAAAAAAGGTCAGATTCCGCGTTCCCGCGAATTGAACACTCTTGTTCTTCTGCTGACCGGTTCGGTAGCGATATTCGTCTTTGGCGGCGGCATGGCGCAAAGCCTGTGGCAAATCATGGAGGGAGACTTTCGTCTGAGTCGCCGCGACCTTTTCGATCCTGCGGCGCCGCTTGCCCATCTCGGCCGAGACTTGCTGGCCGCGGGCCAGGTTCTGCTCCCGATCCTCGGTCTTGCCGTTCTGGCTGCCCTGGCCGCTCCCATGGCGCTGGGCGGCTGGAATTTCAGCGGCGAGAACCTGATGCCCAAGCCGGAAAAGCTCAATCCCATGAAGGGCCTGGCTCGCATGGTCTCGGTTCAGGCCCTCGCGGAAGTCGTGAAGTCGGTTCTGAAATTTCTCTTGATCGGTTTTGTGACCGCCGGACTGCTGACGGCTTATTTCGACGATCTCGTCGGTCTCGGTCGCGAGGCTTTGCTTCCGGCGGCGAATCAAACCGCGCGCCTCGTCATGACGTTTATTTTGTGGCTATGCGCTTCGCTGGGGCTGATCGCGATCGTGGACGTGCCCTTTCAGCTCTGGAACCACAAGCGCCAGCTGAAAATGACGCGCCAGGAAGTCAAGGACGAAATGCGCGAAGTCGAAGGCAAACCGGAAGTCAAAAGCCGGATTCGCAGCTTGCAGATGGAACTGGCGCGGCGCCGAATGATGGACGAGGTGCCGAAGGCCGATGTCATCGTGACCAACCCGACCCATTACGCGGTGGCCCTGAGATACGACCAGGCCGGCATGAAAGCGCCCAAAGTCGTCGCCAAGGGCGCGGACCTGGTGGCGGCCCAAATCCGGAATTTGGCCGTGGGTGCCGGTGTGCCGCTCCTGTCCGCGCCGCCGCTCGCCCGCGCGCTCTATGCGTCCACCGATCTCGACCGCGAAATTCCCGCCGGTCTCTATTTCGCGGTTGCCCAGGTTTTGGCTTACGTCTATCAACTCAAGGCGGCCCGGGTTTTCGGCGGCGACATTCCGACGCCGCCGACCGAATTCAAGATCCCGGAAGAATTCTTGCGCAAGGCTGCCGACGCGTAAGCCGCATACTGCCTGTATTTTTTTCGGAGGGTCCGGCTCTGCGGCCGGTCGGCACGAAACGTGATTGCTGTCGCTGTCACTGAAGGTTACGCACGGGTTTCGTCATGGCCGCAACAGTTTTGGAACGAATCAAAGTCGCCGGCAAACTCGGCTTGGGGGCTCCTCTCGTCATTCTTCTCATGATGATGATGATGGTGCTGCCGCTGCCGCCGTTCATTCTCGATCTGCTGTTCACCTTCAACATCGCATTTTCGCTGCTGATCCTGCTGGTGACGATTTATACGCTGCGCCCGCTGGATTTCGCCGTGTTTCCGTCGGTCCTGCTGGTCGCCACGCTCCTCCGACTGAGCCTCAACGTGGCCTCGACCCGCGTGGTCCTGCTGGAAGGGCATAAGGGTCCCGACGCGGCCGGCAAGGTGATCGAGGCATTCGGCGAATTCGTGATCGGCGGCAACTACGCCGTGGGTCTGGTGGTGTTCATCATTCTGGTCATCATCAATTTCGTGGTCGTTACCAAGGGCGCCGGGCGCGTGTCGGAAGTCAGCGCGCGGTTCACCCTGGACGCGATGCCCGGCAAGCAGATGGCGATCGATGCCGATCTCAATGCCGGTCTCATCAATCAGGATGAAGCCCGGACGAGACGCCAGGAGGTCTCGCGCGAGGCGGATTTCTACGGATCGATGGACGGTGCCAGCAAGTTCGTCCGGGGCGATGCCATAGCCGGCATACTCATCTTGCTCATCAACGTGGTCGGCGGGCTGATCGTCGGCATGCTGCAGCACGATCTGGCGTTTTCCGAAGCCCTGCACAATTACACGCTGCTGACCATCGGCGATGGTTTGGTGGCTCAGATCCCCTCGCTGTTGCTGTCGGTCGGGTCGGCCATGATCGTGACCCGTGTGTCCAGCAGCAACGAGAACATCGGCGCCCAGTTCAGCGCTCAATTTTTTGCCGACCCGAGGCCTCTTGCGCTTTCCGCCGGCGTGGTCGGACTCTTGGGCCTGATTCCCGGCATGCCGAATCTTGCCTTTTTGCTCCTGGCCGGCGCCATGGGCGCGTCGTCCTATTCCATTTCCAAGCGTCAGCGGCGCGAGCGCGAATTGGCGGAAGCGCGCGTCGCGGCCAGGCCCTCGGCCGCCGCGCCCGAAGTGAAAGAGCTCGGCTGGGACGATGTCGTGCCGGTCGATCTCATCGGGCTGGAAGTGGGCTATCGGCTCATCCCGCTGGTCGACAAGAATCAGGGCGGGCAGCTCATGTCGAAGATTAAGGGCGTGCGCAAGAAGCTGTCCCAGGATCTCGGATTCCTGATCCCCTCGGTGCACATCCGGGACAACCTGGACCTGACTCCCAACGCCTACCGCATCAGCCTGCTCGGCGTCACCGTCGGGGAGGCCGAAGTGTTTCCGGATCGCCTGATGGCCATCAATCCGGGGCGGGTTTACGGAACGCTGAAGGGCGTCGAGGGCAAGGACCCGGCTTTCGGACTGGAGGCCGTCTGGATAGAACCGGATCAGCGCGACCACGCCCAGACGCTCGGTTATACCGTGGTCGATCCCGGTACCGTGGTGGTCACCCATCTCAGCCATTTGTTGCAATCCCACGCCCACCAGCTGCTCGGACATCAGGAGACGCAGCAGTTACTCGACCTGCTCGCCAAATCGATGCCGCGGCTGGTCGAGGATCTCACGCCGAAAACCCTGCCTCTCAGCGTCATCGTCAAGGTGCTGCAAAACCTTCTTCAGGAGAACGTGCCGATTCGCGATATGCGGACCATCGCCGAAACTTTGGCGGAGTTCGGCGGCAGAAGCCAAGATCCCGGCGTTTTGACGGCGGTGGTGCGTGCCGCACTCGGACGGCTAATCGTCCAGAAAATCAGTGGCATGGAGAAGGAAATCCCGGTTCTGACCCTGGATCCGGACCTGGAACAGTTGTTGCAAAAAATACTGCAAACGGCCGGACACGAGGGCGCCGGCATCGAGCCGGGCTTGGCGGAGCAGCTTCACAAATCCTTGGACGAGAAGACGCAGAAGCTGGAAATGGAAGGACATCCCGCCATTCTGCTGGTGTCCTCGCCGGTGCGGCCCTGGTTGGCGCGCTTCGTGCGCCATTCCATCCCCGGGCTCAATGTTTTGGCTTACAACGAGATCCCGGAAGACCGGCAAGTCAGGGTGGTGGCCAGCATCGGCCAGCGCGGTTGAGCCGCCGCGCACAGTCCCGCTGCGCTTGCCGGAGTCGTTAGCAAAGTTTTGGGGACAGCTTCCGAAAGACTAGGACATAGGCATGAAGATCAAACGATATTTCGCACCCGATATTCGTCAAGCGATCCGCATGGTCCGCGAAGAGCAGGGGCCGGACGCCGTGATTTTGTCCAACCGCAAAGTGGATGGCGGGGTGGAGATCGTCGCGGCTCGGGACTTCGACGAGCAGCTGTTATTGGATCGTGCGAAATCGGAGTCGCGCGGCGAATCGGAGACGGGCGACGCCGAACCGGTCGCGAAAGCCGAAACGGATACCCGGCGGCGCGCCGAGGACGCCTTTCGCGAGGCTCTTGGAAAGAGCTCGGCCGCACTGGGAGCCGGTTCGGCAGCGACGAGCCTTCGCAAGCCGGCTCCTCCCGTATCGGGCAAAGATATTCGCACAAATCGCCACCCCGGCAGGGAAGGGGCGAGTACTCCCTGCCGGAATGACAATCTTGGAGCTTGTGTAGATACCCATGCCATATCAGGGCGGAGCGAACAGGGCGGTCCTGCGGTCGAACCCGCTGCCGGAAAGCCGGCTTCCCGGCCCGAGCGAGAATCTTCTGTCGAAGCCGTCGTTTCCCAGCCGGCTCCTGCCAAACCGAGCGTCGATGCCGACGCGCTGAAGGAAATGCAACGGGAACTCAAACAGATGCGGCGCGTGATCGACGCCCATTTGAGTGAAACCGGATGGCAGGCCGCGGCGGGCCGAAATCCGACCCGACTGGATCTCTTGCGTCGTTTCGGCGCGCTCGGGTTCTCCAAGAAACTCAGTCTGGAACTGGCCGAGCGCTTGGGCGGCGTCGCCGACGCCGACGTCGCGTGGCAAGCGAGTCAACATGTCTTGGCACGGCAGATCCCGCTGGCCGAAGACAACCTGCTCGATTACGGCGGCGTCGTCGCCCTGGTCGGGCCTACGGGCGTCGGTAAGACGACGACGATTGCCAAGCTGGCGGCCCGGTTCAGACTCAAGCACGGACCGCGCCAAATCGCGCTGATCACCACCGACAACTACCGCATCGGGGCTCATGAGCAGCTCGGGACTTACGGCCGCATTCTCGACGTACCGGTCCGGGCGGCTTCCAGTATCGAGGATCTGCGTCAGCTGCTGTCGAGTTTCTACGATAAGCGCCTGGTACTCATCGACACCGCCGGCATAGGGCAGCGCGACCGGCGCCTGGCCGAGCAAGCCGCACTGTTCAGCCGCACCGACATGCCCGTCAAATCCTATCTGGTCATGTCCGCGGCCAGCCAGCTACGCGTGATGCAAGAGGCGGTGGAGGCCTTCAAGGTCTTTTCCCCGGAAGCCTGCATTCTGACCAAACTGGACGAAACCGGCCAACTCGGCGCCGCGGTGTCCACGGTGGTGGAGAACCGCTTGCCGGTGTCCTTCGTGTGCGACGGACAGCAGGTCCCGGAAGACCTGCACGTGGCGAGAACTCATCTATTATTAAACCGGTGTTTTGCCGAAAGGTCCGAAGCGGAGACTGTCGGCGCTCCGATGCCTACCTACGAAGACTGGATAGTCCATGCGAATGTTTGATACTGATCAGGCCGACGGAATTCGACGTATGGCACAGCCCAGGCCGGTGCGTGTCTTGGCGGTGAGCAGCGGCAAGGGCGGGGTCGGCAAAACCAATGTCGCCGTCAATCTCGGGGTCAGCCTATCCGAGCTCGGTCGGCACGCGGTTCTGCTGGATGCCGATTTGGGACTCGCAAACGTCGACGTGCTCCTAGGTTTGCAGCCCAAATTCAATCTGTCCCATGTGTTGAGCGGCGAGCGCAGTTTGGACGAAATCCTCGTAGAAGGGCCGTCGGGGCTGAAGATCGTGCCGGCCTCGTCCGGTATTCAGCGCATGTCGGAGCTTACCACTGCGGAACAGGCCGCCGTGATTCGCGCCTTCGGGGAGATGAACCAGGACATCGACGTGCTGCTGGTCGACACGGCAGCGGGTATTTCGGGGGGGGTGGTCAACTTCGCGCGCGCCTGCCAGGACATCATTCTGGTGGTGTGCGACGAGCCTACGTCGCTTACCGACGCTTATGCCTTCATCAAATTGCTGAACCGGGACTACGGCGTTCATCGGTTCCAAATCCTGCCCAATATGGTCCAGGACTATCAACAGGGTCAGGCGTTGTTCGGCAAGCTGTGCCGGGTGACGGACCGCTATCTCGACGTGACGCTCGATCTATTGGGCGTGGTTCCTCGCGACGAGCAATTGAGAAAGGCGGTTCAAAAGCAAACTCCGGTGGTCGTCGCCTATCCGCACAGCAAAGCGGCGCGGGCGTTTCGCGCCTTGGCGCTGAAAATGGATGCCTTGCCGATTTCCGGCCAAGCCAGTGGGCGGCTGGAGTTTTTCGTAGAGCGGATGATTCAGTACCACAGCGCAGCAGCCTTATGAGCGGCATCGCCTTGTACGCATCGGTACAGGCGCCCGGATTGGACGCCATCGTGGGGCAGCACGCGTCACTGGTCAAACGGATTGCCTATCATCTCATGAGCCGGCTGCCGTCCAGCGTGCAAGTGGAGGACTTGATCCAGGCCGGCATGGTGGGCTTGCTGGAAGCAGCCCGCCAGTACGATCACGCTCAGGGCGCGAGTTTCGAAACCTATGCCGGGATCCGGATCCGCGGCGCGATGCTGGATGAGCTGAGGCGCTACGATTGGACGCCGCGCTCGGTTCATCGCAAGGCGCGTGATGTGGCTGAAGCAATGCGTAGCATCGAGGCCAGGACCGGACGCGACGCCCGAGATGCGGAAGTCGCCGAGCATTTGGGACTGTCGCTCTCCGAATACCATCAGGTTCTTCACGATAGTTTGAGCTGTCGCATGTTCAGTTTCGAAGAGTTGTTGGAGGCCGGCGATTCGGCTTTGGACGACTGTGCGGATTCGGCCGCGCCTCCGGTCGAGGTATTGACCCAGTCCGGATTTGCCGAGGCTTTGGCGAACGCGATCGCGGGATTGCCGGAGCGCGAGCGCTTGGTGATTTCGCTCTATTACGAAGAGGAACTCAACCTGCGCGAAATCGGCGAAGTGCTGGGGGTCAGCGAGTCCCGAGTGTGTCAATTGCAAAGCCAGGCCATGTTGCGCCTTAGGGCGAGAATGCAAGGCTGGCTGGATGCGGAGCAATCCGCCGGAGCCCGTTCGAAGGGAAGGCGAAAAGCCGCGCAAGTCTGAGGCCCCGATGAATCGATAATAAAAAATGGTTAACCGGAACGAGGTGAGCGTCCTTGAACAAGAACATGAAAATCCTGGTTGTGGATGACTTTTCCACCATGCGAAGGATCATCAGAAACCTGCTGCGGGAGCTCGGGTTCAACAATATTTTCGAAGCCGACGACGGGCAGAGTGCTCTGCCCAAATTGCAGTCGGGGGGAATCGATTTTCTGATCACCGATTGGAATATGCCCGGAATGACGGGTATCGATCTGCTGCGCGCAGTACGCGCCGATCCGAACCTGGCTCAGTTGCCGGTGTTGATGGTGACCGCCGAGGCGAAGCGGGACCAGATCGTGGAGGCGGCGCAGGCCGGTGTAAACGGCTATGTAATCAAGCCGTTTACCGCGGCCACCCTGCAAGAGAAGATCGAAAAGATCTTCGAACGCCTGGAAGCCTGATCGAACCTTTGGGGGCGGCTAATGATTGACAAGCAACCGTCCGCCGACGGGCGGATCGAACAGGCCCGCGAACTTCTGGCGGCATTGGAGCGCGGCGACGACGAGTCGGCCGACCGTATCCTCGATGATATCGGCCGCGTCCGGGAAACCCTGATGTTTCAGGAAGTCGGCAAGTTGACCCGCCAGCTCCACGACACGCTGGCGAATTTTTCCCTGGACGAAAGAATCGCGGATCTCACGGAGAACGAAATTCCCGACGCCAAAGAGCGCCTCAACTACGTCATCACCATGACCGAGCAGGCGGCGAACACCACCTTGAATGCAGTCGAATCCATCTTGCCGTTCGCCGAAAGTCTTCGCGAGCAGTCGAACGAACTCAGCGCCCAGTGGCAACGCTTTCGCCAGCGGGAAATGCCTTATGAGGAATTCAAGTCCCTGACTCAAGACCTGGCGCAGTATTTCGACGTTTCCGCGGGGCATTTGCAGACCATTCAGCATAGTCTCACCGAGGTGCTCATGGCGCAGGGATTTCAGGATCTCACCGGCCAGATCATTCGGCGCGTGATCAAGCTCGTTCAGGATCTCGAGCACAGTCTGGTCGAATTGATCCGAATTTCCGGACGGCGCTTCAAGCCCTCCGGCGATAGCGTGCCGGAAACCAAATCGGAACCACTCGGCCCGGCTGTTCCGGGGGTGGACAAGAATACCGTGCAGAATCAAGACGACGTGGACAGTTTGCTGTCGAGTTTGGGTTTCTGAAGGTAAGGCGCAATGGCGATCGATCTCGATGACGAAATCGTTCAGGATTTCTTGGTAGAAGCCGGGGAAATACTGGAAAAGCTCAATGCTCAACTGGTCGAGCTTGAGCAGTCGCCGGACGATTACGATTTATTGAACGCCATTTTTCGCGGTTTTCACACCGTGAAGGGTGGAGCGGGGTTTCTCAATCTTGTCGCCTTGGTCGACGTTTGCCACAACGCCGAAGACGTATTCAACGTGCTTCGACAAGGCGAGCGGCGCGCCGACCCGGCCTTGATGGACGTCATTCTGGAAGTATTGGACGTCGTCAACGCCATGTTTCGGGACATCCGCTCCGGACACGATCCCGAACCGGCCGACCCGTCGCTGATCGATCGGCTGAAAGTTCTCGCCCAGCCGGGAAGCGATTCTACTCTTGTCCCGCCGGCTCCGGCGTCGGTGGAGCCCGAATCCGTTTCGGCGGCCGAACCCGAGAGGCTTCCGTCCGCGATGAATGTTGTGGAACAGGCGCTCGCGGCGATGCTGGAACCCGGCCAAGATGACGATCCGGCCGAGGCGGAATTCGAACCGTTGCCGGATGCGGCGGAGGAGCCGAGCCGGCCCTCGCCCGTCTCGGCGGTTGACTCGAACGGCTCGACTTCGGACGAAATCACCGAAGAAGAATTCGAGCGTCTGCTGGACGAACTTCACGGAAGGGGCAAGCATGGCGGTGTGCCCGATGCGCCAGCGCTAAACACTCCGAATGCCAAATCGCATGATGACATCACCGAGGAAGAATTCGAGCGCTTGCTGGATGAACTCCATGGCAAGGGCAAGCACACCGGCATGCCGAGCGCCGTGGTTCCCGAGGCGCCGAGACCTGTAGCCGAAAGTGATCGCATCACTGAGGAAGAATTCGATCGCCTGCTGGACGAGCTTCATGGCAAAGGCCAGCATGGTGGCGTACCGAAGCAGGAGAGCGCGCGTCCAGCGGCTCTGTCTTCGGCACCTACGGAAGCGCGCAGCGCGACAAGGGAACCGGCCAAGACCGTCAAACCACAGGCGGCCGCGGCAGTTGAAACCACGGTCCGCGTCGATACCCAGCGTCTCGACGAGATCATGAACATGGTCGGCGAGCTGGTCTTGGTTCGCAACCGCTTTCAAACCCTCAAGATCGCGCTCAATGACGAAGAGATTGCCAAGGCGGTCGCCAACCTGGACGTGGTGACCTCGGATCTCCAGCTGTCCGTCATGAAGACGCGCATGCAGCCCATCAAAAAGGTATTCGGCCGCTTTCCCCGCGTGGTGCGGGATTTGGCCAGAAGCCTCAACAAGGAGGTGCAGCTCGAGTTGCGCGGCGAAGAAACCGATCTCGACAAAAATCTTGTCGAGGCCTTGGCAGATCCATTGGTGCATTTGGTTCGCAACGCGGTCGATCACGGCATCGAGACCCCCGAGGAGCGGATCGCAGCGGGTAAGCCGCGCGAGGGCTCGGTCGTTCTGACCGCGTCTCAGGAGGGCAATCATATCGAATTGACCATCGAGGACGACGGCAAAGGCATGGATCCGGACGTGCTCCGGCGCAAGGCCGTGGAAAAGGGACTGATGGACCAGGAGAGCGCCGCCCGCCTGGACGACAAGGATTGTTACAACTTGATTTTCATGCCCGGCTTTTCCACCAAGTCCGAGATTTCCGATATCTCCGGACGAGGTGTCGGCATGGATGTGGTAAAGACCCGAATAGCCCAGATGAACGGCTCGGTAGCCATCGATTCGAGCAAGGG
>NZ_JBDIVO010000179.1:0-9485 GCF_039794385.1 Methylocaldum sp.
GCCAAAGGCGTCCGTTTCGAGCTGCCCCAGGCGTTCTTCATGCGCGTCGCCATGGGGCTCGCCATCAGCGAAATCGATCGTGAAGCGAAAGCCATCGAGTTCTACAACCTGCTTTCCAGCTTCGATTTCATGAGTTCCACGCCCACCTTGTTCAACTCCGGCACACTGCGCCCGCAGCTCTCCTCGTGCTATCTCACCACCGTGCCGGATGATCTGGACGGCATCTTCGGTGCCATCAAGGACGACGCCCTTCTGTCCAAATATGCCGGCGGCCTGGGGAACGACTGGACCCGGGTCCGCGCCATGGGGTCCCATATCAAAGGCACCAACGGCAAATCCCAGGGCGTCGTTCCTTTCCTTAAGGTGGCCAACGACACGGCCGTCGCCGTCAATCAGGGCGGAAAGCGCAAGGGCGCCATGTGCGCTTATCTGGAAACCTGGCACCTGGATATTGAGGAGTTCCTGGAACTCCGCAAGAACACCGGCGACGATCGCCGCCGTACCCACGACATGAACACCGCCAACTGGGTGCCCGATCTGTTCATGAAGCGGGTGGCGGAAGAGGGCGACTGGACGCTGTTCACGCCCAGCGACACGCCGGATCTGCACGACCTCACCGGCGAAGCCTTCGAGAAGCGCTATTTGGAGTACGAAGCCAAGGTGGATCGCGGCGAAATCACGCTATACAAGCGGCTTCCGGCGACCCAGCTTTGGCGCAAGATGCTGTCCATGCTGTTCGAAACGGGACATCCCTGGGTCGCCTTCAAGGATCCGTGCAACCTGCGCTATACCAACCGGCACATGGGCGTGGTTCACAGCTCCAATCTCTGCACCGAGATCACCCTGCACACCAACGACAACGAAATCGCCGTGTGCAACCTGGGCAGCGTGAATCTGTCGAATCACGTCACCGAGGACGGCGTTCTCGACGCGCAGAAGCTGGAGAAAACGATCTCCACCGCAATGCGCATGCTGGACAACGTCATCGACATCAACTACTACAGCGTTCCCCAGGCGCGCCGCTCGAACCTGCGCCATCGGCCGGTGGGGCTGGGCATCATGGGCTTCCAGGAGACGCTGTACAAGCTGCGCATCCCCTATGCCTCGGATGAAGCCGTAAGCTTTGCGGACAAGAGCATGGAACTGGTGAGCTACTACGCCATCAAGGCGTCCACCGATCTCGCCGAAGAACGCGGCCGATATTCCAGCTTCGAAGGCTCGCTGTGGAGCCAGGGCATCCTGCCCTACGATTCCATGGCTCTGGTCGAACAGGGCAGGGGCGGTTATCTCCAGCAAGACCGCAGCTTTACCCTGGACTGGGACGCGCTCCGCGAGCGGGTGAAAACGGTCGGCATGCGCAACAGCAACACCATGGCGATTGCTCCGACGGCGACCATCTCCAATATCTGCGGCGTGTCGCAGTCGATCGAGCCGACCTATCAGAACCTGTTCGTCAAATCGAACCTCTCCGGCGAGTTCACCGTGGTCAATCCGTATCTGGTGAACGATCTCAAGAAGCTCGACCTGTGGGATGCGGTCATGATCAATGACCTCAAGTACTACGACGGCAGCCTGCAAAAGATCGAGCGCATACCGGACCAGCTCAAACAGATCTACGCCACCGCCTTCGAAGTCGATCCGCGCTGGCTGGTCGAAGCCGCCTCGCGCCGGCAAAAATGGATCGACCAGGCGCAATCCCTCAACCTGTACATGGCCGAGCCCTCCGGCAAGAAGCTCGACAACCTGTACAAACTGGCCTGGATTCGCGGCCTCAAGACCACCTACTACCTCCGCACCATGGGCGCCACCCACGTGGAGAAGAGCACCGCCTTCGACGGCAAGCTCAACGCCGTGAAGACCGACCCCATCGACGATGCGATTCCCGGAACGAAGCACCACCCGGCGGAAGCCGCCTATGCCGAGGCGGCGGCTTCGGGGGTGAAGATGTGTTCGATTGATGATCCGGAATGTGAGGCGTGTCAGTAATTTACTTCCTCTCTACTGTGGGACCTTTCAGTTCCCTCTCCCTCTGGGAGGGGGTTAGGGTGAGGGTATGGTAGGGTGGGTTAGGCCTTTGGCCGTAACCCACCGAATAAAAGGTTTCGCTTCGCGAGGGTTCATTTGACTGTGGGTGCTCGGACCCACGGCCGAGGCACTTTTCTTTGCTTGTCCAAAGAAAAGGAGCCAAAAGAAAGGACACCCGATTGCCGCTTGTCTCCTCCGCTCCTCGCTTTCGTCGGGGGTTGCCGGAAGGGCCATCCATGGCCCTCCGGCAACGCGCGGAATCCTTTCCGCGCCCCTCCCGGGCTATTCCCGCCGAAAGCTCCGGTGCTCGGCGCGGCAAACGGGGAAGGGAATTTCAAGATCAGTTTTCCCAAGTAAATGAATTCCACATTTGCCATTTCTGAACTCAATATCGAAGGCAATAAATATGTCGATTTCCACGTTTAATCGTCATGAGTTTGGAGAAAAGTTAAATACAGTGGTGTTTCCATCTCAGCCGATTCAGAGTATTGAACATCTCTTTGGGCGCGGAGAAGAGCTTGATCAAATCGATAAGGCTTTATATGCTCCAGGTAGACACATATTCATTTATGGAGATCGAGGGGTCGGAAAGTCTTCTCTTGCGGCGATAGCTGCAAATCAATATCAAAGCCCAGAGGCTGATTATATCGATGTTTCGTGCTCTCCCGATGCGACTTTACTCTCAGTTGTCGCCGATATCGCAATGCAGGCCGCAAATATAAGTCGTTTCCGTTCGATAACAAGACAAGTCAAGAAATCAATTGATCTGCGTTTCTTTAAGATCGAAAAGAATCAAAATGAAACACGCTTGAATATTCGTGAGCAGATTCGAACATTGCCTGAGGCCGTAGAGTTACTTAGAGAGGTCTCGTACCTTCACTCTGAAAAACCAATTGTTGTATTGGATGAATTTGATCGGATTAGCTCTGCAGAAGAGAGAAACCTTTTTGCAGATTTAATTAAACAACTTGGTGACAAAAAAATACCGCTCAAATTTATTTTTACGGGTGTCGGAAAAACTCTAGAAGAATTGCTTGGCGCACATCAGTCTGCCTATCGACAGTTACAGACGATTGAACTCCCTAAATTGCCTTGGGAGGCTCGATGGGAAATTGTGCTCCATGCAGCACGAACATTTGGTATCGATGTGGACAGAGATGTTTACATTCGTATTGCACAAGTGAGTGACGGATACCCTTATTATGTACATCTAATAACGGAGAAAATGCTATGGCGGGTTTATGATGAGGCAAAAGAAGTTGAAAAAGTAACGTGGGAGCATTATCTTCCTGCAATTAGGGACGCAATACATAGTATTTCCGCAGAGCTAAAACGTCCATATGAGTTAGCGGTAAATCAACCATCAGGTGATTATGAGGAAGTTCTCTGGTCAACAGCGGATTCGGATATGTTGCTCCGTTATTTAAAAGATATGTATTCTTCTTACGGCAAAATAATGGATCAGTACACCGATAAGCTGCGGCTTGATAACGGTAAATACAGTGCCAGAATTAGAAATCTGAAAAATGCTTCTTGCGGTTCAGTTTTAATTTCCGGAAATCGGCCTGGCTTGTATTCATATCGCGAAAAAATGCTACGCGGTTACGTGAGAATGCAGGCTGAAGCAAATGGGATCGAGTTGTATGGAGAAGAAGCGCGATCTAGAGAGAAGCAATATATGCATGTTCCAGCTCGTGTCTCCACTGGATACCGGCAGTCTATGATTCCGCGGGGGATTACTTTTTCCAGAAATGGAGAAAGGAAATGAAATATTTATACCAATTATATCTATGAGTGCGTGCTTGCACGAGGCACAATTCGGTATAAGTATTACCCAATAGTGCTCTGATACTGTCTGACTGCACACATTATCGGCGTGCGACATACACGATTTGTATCCCGTCGACGTAGCCGAGCATCGCAGACGCGGGCGGGAATGGCCCGAAGGGTGGACGCAGGGATGCGTCCACTCGGCAGAGGGATAGGAAATCCCTTCTGCCGAGCCCCGACCGGGCCTGCGACGCGCAGGGCACCGCGAAGCGGCAAGTCGTCGGGCCGCTTTTTCTTTGGGTCCTTTCTTTTGGCGGCGCAAAAGAAAGGACCTCGGCCGTGGGTCCGAGCACCCACAGTCAAATCAATCTGTCGCGGCAGCGACACCTTAATAGCGAAACCTTATTCTTTCGAACTCGAAAAAGATAAATACCATATTACGGAAGAGCTCTGAACGATACCGGCCATGCCGGTTGTCCAAAGAAGTAGGCGCATGGAATAGCCTGCAAAGGACAGCGTGACACACGAGAATCCCGAGTTTGGCACATGGTCGAGCTGAAATTCCTTCGGCATCCAACAATCTAGGACGTGATGAGTCATCAAGGCGGTGAAATGCCGAAATACACGCTCGATGCTGTCAAGGCGTTACGGCGGCTGGAACCGCCGCAGCGGGCAGAGGCGCTGTCGCGTTATCCGCCGGAGGTGGCGCGGACTGTTTTCGAGCAGTTCGAAGCGCCGCTTCAGAAGGAGGTGCTGGCGTTTCTGCGCGATCATCAAGTCAATCGGTTGCTGGAGGACCTCGATCCGGATGATCGAGTCCGACTGCTGGATACCTTGCCTGAGCCGGTAGGCCAGGCTTTGCTGGCTCGCCTCAGTCCCCGCGAAAGGCGCCTGACCCACAAGTTGCTCGCCTTCCCTGCGGAGAGCGCGGGCCGCATCATGAACCCGGAATATCTGCCGCTCCGGCCGGAACTTTCGGTGCGGGATGCGTTGATCCTAGTCCATCGCGAGGGCCGTGCGGTCGGTACAGTGAACGTGCTGCCGGTCCTCGATGGCGACGAGCGGCTGGTGGGATTGGCAATGCTCAGCGCACTGGTGCTGGCCGACCCGGACCAGCAGGTGGCGGACGTGATGCTGGCGCCGGTACCCACGGTAGCCCCTGAGACCGACCAGGAGCAGGTGGCCCGCCTGATTCAGGCGGCGGATCTATTGGCGCTGCCGGTAATCGACGATGCTCGGCATTTGCTCGGCTTGATTACGGTGGACGACGCCATGGACGTCGTTCAGCTCGAGCAGGAGGAGGACTTTGCTCGGGCCGGGGGTAGCGAGCCGGTGGATCGTCCCTATTTTTCCATCACCTTGTTGGATCTGGCCCGCGCCCGCTTTGTCTGGCTGTTGCTGCTTGCCTTGGCCGGCGCCCTGACGGTCAACGTAATCACCGCTTTCGAATCACTGCTGGAGCAGACGATCAGTCTCTCGGTGTTCATACCCCTTCTCGTCGGTATTGGGGGCAATTGTGGAGCCCAATCGGCGACTACCGTGATCCGTGCCATGGCTACAGGCGATGTCAACGGGGTGGGAGTCGGGCGCGTGGTATTCCGCGAGACTCGGATCGGCATTCTGCTCGGCACTGCCGTGGCTTTGCTCGCCTATGTGCCCGTGTTGCTGCTGTTCGAATCGGGGCTGGCTACGACAGTTTCCCTGACCCTGATCGCCATCTGTGTCCTCGCAACTCTGGTAGGTGCAGGCATGCCGCTGTTGGCGCGACGGTTCGGTATCGATCCGGCGGTAGTGAGCGCTCCTGTTGTAACGACGCTGGTCGATACTCTCGGCTTAGTCTTATATTTCCTGATTGCAAGGGTCGTCATGGAGTTTTGATGGCGGCGCGAATGGGGGGCGGGCGGAAACACAATTGACGTTTATCCGCGAGTAATCGGTTTACCCTGCCGGGGGGGCGGCGGATTGCTCCGCCAAAGCTCATTCGTGTCGGATCGGCTTTCTTTTTCTCAGCCCCAGCAAGAAACAATAAGCCCCTATCGCCGCCAAAACATGTTTGAGCGCATGCCCGCTGATCGGGTACATCACCTGAAAGATCGTCTCATCCAGCAGCTCCGCCAGTTTGGCGACCAAATAGAACCCGAGCAATGCCCAGATATACCCGCTTCCCGTGAACGAAGGCGAGAACAAAAGCAGTATCAGCGGAATCAGCAGCATGGGTAGAAATTGGACGAGGCCGTAAGGGCGTAGGTCCCCTTGTCCGGATTGTTCGGTCACGTGCCAATAGATGATGGAGGCAATACCGACGAGAATCAGCGGCCATAACAGTTTTTGCCCCGCCTGGCGGGAAATGTATTCGCCGACGATGATGGAGACGAAAGCCATGAAGGCGACGGTCATGGGCAGGCGGTCCCAGACCAGTGTCGTATTGTTTGGATCGAGATGGTAATACGCCGAGCCGGGGCCGATCAGTGCGATACCGATGAAGAAGGCGAAATAGCTTGCCCGGAGCTCCGGGAGCGTTCGATCCGGCACTCCCCGGACGAGTTCCCGAAGCGCAGCCAGACCGACCAGGAGGAAGAGGAGATTGGTCGCGACATTCCAGAAATGCGGCACGCCGAACCACCGGCTGCGGTCGGCGAACTCGTGATAGGCCGGGTCTTGCGGGACGGCGGGAACCAAAAACATGCCGATGACCGCGAGCGCGATAATGCCGAGCAGTAAAGCCAGTTTTGGGGTTCTGTGGCGTTCTGTTTTCATGCGATGAAGCTAAAGGAATGCGAGCGTTGACGCACTCCATGCTATACACAGCCGGCCGGTCTGCATACTATTAGCCGACGGATGGCCTTGGGCGTCCGTGTTCAGACATGAGGAGACATCCTATGAAAACAATAACGCTGGGGTTGCTGGTCATGCTTTTAGGGGAGAGCGGCACGACAACCGCTACCGAGGCTGGTATCGAAAGCGCCACCAAACAACTCTTGAAAGATACTGCCAAAACGGTGGTTCAGCGCGGTACGCGCGAGCGAGTGCACGTGGCGGCCGAGAGCATAGAGAAAGCCAAAAACCTGAGGGAAAGCATCGATAAAGCGTCTGCTGCGATAGGAGAGCAAGCCCTAGACACTGCCAAGGAATCTGCCGAGCGGCAGCTGAAGGATGCTGTCCCGGCACAAGCCAAACAAGGCGTCAAGGCTGTCGAGGACGGTGTGGATCAGGCCAAGGCGATCAAAAGCCAAGTCAAAAATGCACCCAAATCGACCCGGGACGCTGCTCAGGTCGTAAAACGCAAGGCTAAACAAGAAGCGGCCGAGAAGGCACTCGAGCTATTGCGTTAACCTGCTTTTTGCGCCTCGCCCGGTCAAGGGCGAGGTGGCAACCTCGATTGATAAACTCTTGGCCGGATTCACTCGGGCGTACGCCGGCCGATGGACTGTCCATATCCCGTGCAGCGTAAACACAGCCTATTAACGGCGGAATACCGCGGTGGACCATAACGCCCGCCCGAATTCGAGCCCATATCCTTGTTGGGATTCACGTTTGACGATGACCGAATACCGGAGCAACCGCACGATTTTTCCTCTTTCGACGGCAAAAACGACCATGGCGGGTTTTCCCACGGATGCCTCTGTGTGCGTGGGCATCTGCAGAAAAATGCCGGAACGGCTCAGGTTTTTGGTGATTCCGCGTGATGGATTGCCGGCAGGAGGGATGAGATAAGTGCGAACGGAAGAAATCGCACGCGGTGCGACCCGTCGATCTTCGGGGGAGTCGGTCTTTTTATTCATCGTGTCCAGCCTTTGTTATTAGATAACCCCAACGTCGAAATTTCATCACATTTGTCAGAGCTTGACGAGAACGGTTTGCACATCCCCGGTTCGGAGGCAACCCACATCCGAACTGTCTAAGGAGTAGAATAAATACCACAAATCGAGAGTCGACTTGGACTCGGAAGAGAATCAGTCGATCGAGATGCGACGCAGCAACCAAAGGAGCTCGGATCATGGCCGAAAAACTTTTGCGCGATATTAAACCGGTTTCCCCTGAAAACCTTGACGATCTGATGCTGATCATGGCCAAGAACATCGAAGAGTCGTTATTCAAGAGCGGAGCACGGCCGGGGCTCGATTATTCCATCTTGGACCTTTACAAACTGGCGCAGCCCTTTGCGCTGGAAGTGTTCAGGAAGAACATCAACACCATGTCCTTTACCGTGCAGTGGTAGCGCGGTTCGGCCCAAAAAACGCGGGAGAGGCTTGCCGGCAAAAGTTATAGCCTACATATTGTGTCTATAATGTTTTTGTGCACAATATATAGTCGCTTAGGTTGGCAACCGCTCAACGATCGAGAGTTGCATAGATATTTCTCCTGAACACTCACGGGCCGAAAAGAGGAAAAAAGCATGTTGAATTGGGAAGATCCCCTCGCTGGCGTTACCGGCAAATCCGTCAAAGCTGAAACTAATCCGAATGCGCCCCGGCTGGCGGAATGGGGAGGGGAACTAGCCGCAGCGCGCGATACCGGCAAGGTCAGTCCCGAATTTCAGGATTTTTTTGCTGAAACGCGATACGAAGCGGACCAGGGGATTGCTGCGGGCAGCGACTCTCGTACCGGTGCGACTGGCCTTGAGAGCATCGAAATGGGGGCCCGGCGCATCCAGGTCGATGACAAGCAGATTATCAATTGCCGCGCCGACCTGAATCAGCTCGTGCCGTTCAAGTACCGTTGGGCCTGGCAGAAATATCTGGATGCCTGCGCCAATCACTGGATGCCGCAGGAAATCAACATGAACGCGGACATTGCGCTTTGGAAGAGTATCGACGGACTGACCGAAGACGAGCGCACCATCATCAAGCGAAATCTCGGATTCTTTTCCACCGCCGATTCCCTGGTGGCCAACAATCTGGTTTTGGCGGTATACCGGCACATTACCAATCCGGAATGCCGCCAATATCTTCTGCGCCAGGCTTTCGAAGAAGCGCTGCACACTCATGCCTATCAATACGTCGTCGAGTCTCTCGGCATGGACGAGGGCGAGGTGTTCAACATGTACCGTGAATTGCCGGCCGTGGCGCGCAAGGCGGAGTGGGCCTTGCCATTCACCCAGTCTCTGGGCGATCCCGCGTTCCGGACCGGAACGCCCGAAGACGATCAGCGCCTGCTTCGCGATCTCATCGCCTTCTACGTGATTTTCGAAGGCATCTTCTTCTACGTCGGCTTTACCCAAATCCTTTCGATGGGGCGGCGCAACAAAATGACGGGCACCGCCGAGCAGTTTCAATACATCTTGCGGGACGAATCGATGCACATGAACTTCGGCATCGATGTCATCAACCAAATCAAGATCGAGAATCCGCATCTCTGGCGCAAAGACTTTCAGGACGAAATCATCCGCATGATTCGCGAGGCGGTGGAGATAGAGACTCAATATGCCTATGACACGATGCCGCGTGGCGTGCTGGGGCTGAATGCCGGCATGTTCAAGGATTATCTGGAGTTCATCGCCAACCGACGCTGCGCTCAGATCGGTTTGCCGGAGCAGTACCCCGGCGCGGGCAATCCATTCCCCTGGATGAGCGAAATCCTGGATCTCAAGAAGGAGAAGAACTTCTTCGAGACCCGGGTAACGGAATATCAGACCGGCGGCGTTCTGAGCTGGGATTGATCTCGGTCTCTTCCCGGAACTACGCTCTATA
>NZ_JBDIVO010000180.1:0-9461 GCF_039794385.1 Methylocaldum sp.
TTAAGAGGAGCGCTAGCGAGCGCGTCCAATGTGTCGAGCATTTCTTGCTTTCGATTTTGAATCGGGACAATGAGGATTTGCTGATTCAAACAGCGTGCAAGGAGTTGGATAAGTCAAACGGAAATTATCCCATTTCGAAGCTCGCCCGAACTTTAGGCTTGACCGAACGCACGCTCGAACGGCGGTTCCAAATTCATGTCGGCGCTACGCCCAAGAAATATGCTCGTATCGTCCGTTTGCGGAACGCGCTTTTCCAGCGCCGAATGCTTTCAAATTGGGCGGATGCGGCATATGCAGCAGGTTACTACGATCAGAGCCATATGATTCGCGATTTCCATGAGCTTTACGGGATGTCGCCGGAATCCATTCATCCTCGATTGGAAGCTTCCAAAACCATACAGTTTTCCGGATTATTGAATCTACATCGAGCCGGACGCTAAGGCGATTGTTTTATCGCTCGAAGAACCCTCTTGGCCATTTCTCGCGCCTCTATATTTCTCTCCGTTTCACGCTCGGCCACGCTGTTTAGGACTGTGCCGCTTCCGCTTGTCGGTTTTTTCCAATACGAACGATAGATCGTGTTGCTACAGTACGCCGCACGGGCCGCCAAAAGGTTCGTTGTAGATTGAAGTCGTTGTAGATCGATAGAACGGTGCGGCATTGTCACAAAGGTGTTCATTCGATCGCGAAAACTGGTTAAGGAGATGTCGATGTTTACTAAACAACCGATTACGAAAAAGCTAAATGTCCCCGCCGATATGGTTTGGGGAGCGATCCGAAAAATAGGAAGACTCGACGTTTGGTTTCCGTTCATCGAAACGTGCAGAGTAGAGGGTGATGGAAAGGGCGCATTGCGATATATGACCGTAGCAGGCGGCGGCGAGATAAAAGACACTATTGAAGAAATCGACGACATAAACATGCGATTGATATATCTTCGGCCGATATCTCCATTTCCCGTAACCTATTACAAAGGGACGGTCGAAGTCTTTAAGTCTTATGATGGCTTGGGCGTTGTAGTGTGGACTATAGATTTCGAATCGCAGCCCGAAGATGCCGCATCGGTGGCCGAGCTAGTGCGCGGTGCTATCAGCGCAGGTATTGACGGCATGGAGAAAGACCTCCAGTCCGCATAGAGCATCATCGAATGCAGCGGAGATTTCCCCAAGCACGACGACCGGTGAGCCACTCTTCGAACCAGCCTAATTGGAAATTTGCCCGATGAAGACAGAAACATCTTTGACATTACCCGCGCTCGACCCTTCCCGTGTTCCCGCCAGAACCGCCTCGACCTATCCGACGGAACGGCTCCGTTCATTGACCGCCGGACGAAGCAAAAGGGCTCTCGGCGATGCGCTGGGCCTGCAGACCTTCGGCGTCAACCTGGTCACACTGGAGCCGGGCGCCGTGTCGGCGCTGCGGCATTGGCATACCCGGCAGGACGAGTTCATCTACGTTCTGGAGGGGGAATTGACCCTGGTAACCGAGCAAGGGGAGCAAATCCTAGGCCCCGGACTATGTGCCGGATTTCCGGGCGGCCAGCCGGACGGGCATCAGCTGATCAACCGCGGACAATCCGTCGCGGTCTATCTGGAAATCGGCGACCGGCTTCCGGGGGACCTTGCCAACTATCCCGACGAAGATTTGGAGGCGCGTGCGGTTCGCGGCTCTTATCGGTTCTTCCGCAAAGACGGTACGCCTTACGAGTGAGGTTCCAGGCGAGCCATGAATGGACATTCGAGCTGCCACTCCGGATGATGCGCGACGCATCAGCGCGCTCCTTCGCGATCTCGCCGGCAAGTACATCGCGCACGAATTTTCCGAGGAAGGAGCCGGCCGCTTGCTCGAGTCGATGAGCGAGGTCGCGATCAGGAGCTACCTGGAGTCGGGTTACCGCTATCACCTTGCCGAGGAAAATGGCGAATTGGCCGGTGTGATCGCAATCAGGGACAATCGCCATCTCTATCATTTGTTCGTATCCGAACGTTTCCAGAGCAAGGGCGTGGCCAGAAGGCTCTGGGAAGTCGCCAAAGCCGCGAGTCTCAGTGCCGGAAATCCAGGTGTGTTTACCGTGAATTCGTCTCGTTATGCCGTCGCCGTATACGAAAAATTCGGATTCGTCAGGCAATCCGAAGCGGTCGACGTTTCGGGCGTGATTTGTATACCCATGAAACTGGAGTCGGTAATTCGTGAATAAATTTTGGAGTCCCGCCATTCGGGATTTGACGCCTTATACGCCCGGCGAGCAGCCCAGGTTGAACGATCTCATCAAGCTCAACACCAACGAAAATCCGTATCCTCCTTCGCCCAAGGTGTTAGAAACCTTGCGTGGCGAGATGGGCGAAACGCTCCGGCTTTATCCCGATCCCGATGCCGATCGCCTGAAAGAGGCCATTGGCCGATTTTATGGCGTCGAGAAACATCAAATCTTCGTCGGCAACGGATCGGACGAGGTGCTGGCCCATGTCTTTCAAGCGCTGCTGAAGCACGACTTGCCCATTCTGTTTCCCGATATCACCTACAGTTTTTGTCCGGTCTACTGCGGTCTTTACGGCATCGAGCACACCTGCATTCCGCTGACCGAGCGCTTCGACATCCGGATCGACGATTACCGGCGCCCGAACGGCGGGATCATCTTCCCGAACCCGAACGCGCCTACCGGCTGCCTGCTGCCGCTCGCCCATATCAAAGCGCTGCTCGAAAACAACACGGAATCGGTCGTGGTGATAGACGAGGCCTACATCGATTTCGGCGGCGAATCCGCCGTGGCGGCGGTCGAACGCTTCCCCAATCTGCTGGTGATACAAACGTTGTCCAAGTCGCGGTCCCTGGCCGGCCTGCGGGTAGGTTTCGCCATCGGAGACGCCGGTTTGATCGAGGCTTTGGAGCGCGTGAAGGGCAGCTTCAATTCCTATCCGCTGGATCGCTTGGCCATCGCCGGCGCGGTGGCGGCGTTCGAGGACCGGGACTATTTCGAGAGCACGCGGCTAGCCATCATCCGGAGCCGGAATCAGCTCGTTCGGGAGCTATCCGGATTGGGATTCGAGGTATTGCCGTCCGGCGCGAACTTCGTATTCGCCCGGCATCCCCATAGGGACGCAGCGGAGCTGGCTGCGCTGCTTCGGCAGCGGCATATTATCGTGCGGCACTTCAGGCAGCCGCGGATAGAGCAATTCCTGCGCATCACCGTCGGCACCGACGCTCAGTGCCGAGCGTTGGCGGAGGCGCTAGCGTCTATCTTGGAATCGCCGCGCTGAGTCGTTTCATACCGGCCACCGGCATAAAACGCGGGGATCTCTGGCGGAAGCAACGGCACACAACGGACCCGAACGCCTGCAACCGCGGCATCAAACCACATCGCTACGTTGGACCCATGGTCGATTTTGGGGTGATTACCGAATTCACCAGATTGTAGCTACGCTACCACGGGTTCGATGTCGCTCTCGGGTACCCGCAAAATGCCGCCGGAAGGAAATTCGATAAAACAGTCGTCGCTGTTGAAGCGCGAATAGCGTTTGACGATGGCGGGTTGACCGGGGAGGTAGGAGTCCTTGAAAAAGCGCGGTCGTTTGGGTTTATACAGTACTGCCGTACCGAGGGGAATTTTGGTGCTTGATTGTGACAATCGAGGATTCATAGCCGTGGAAGATTTATCCATTATACGCTCAAACCGCATCGGAATGTCGACGACATCGAGCGGAACTGATCTCGACGAGTGGTCGGTGTAAATCGATACCGAAACAGGTTCGGGTCGTGACTGAGGAAATCAAAGATAAGGTGCGACAAATTTACAGAGGACTCTATTCAAGCCTCCTTTGCGCGCCTTGTAAGCACGTAAAATTACCTACGAGCCGTCTTCGGGCAGACCCAACCGGCTACGACAGCGGTTGAAGTCCCCGCAGGTTCCGGAAGCTGCTGGAACGTACGGTATCTAGGAAGTCCAGCATAAAGGCCGATGTCGCCATCGGCGCGGTAGTCGCCGCGTACAAGGCGCTCCACAGACCTTTTTTGCCGATCGGTTTTCCCAAGACGTAATCCCGCTCCAGATAGCTCTGAACCGTCCAGTTGGGCAAGGCCGCAATGCCGCGACGGCTGGCCACCAGTTGTAGGATAGCCACCGTCAGTTCGGCGGTGCGCCGTTTCGGTTCTATACCGACCGGCTTCAGGACCTTGCGCACGATGTCCAGCATGTCGTCCGGCACCGGATAGCTGATCAGCGTTTCCGCGGCGAAATCTTCGGGTTTCAGGAAGCGTTTGGGCGCGAACGGATGCTGCCGCGACACCAAGCCGACGATTTCGAAACTGAACAGTGGATGAAAAGCAAGCCCCGAGCGGTGCTGCGGCTCGGAAACCACCACCAGTTCCGCGCGATTTTCCAGCAGTAGGGCCAACGGGTCGGTGTGGAAGCCCGAGACCAGATCCAGCTCGATTTCCGGCCAGTGCTCCCGGAATTGGTCCATGGCCGGCATGAGCCAATCGAAGCAGGTGTGACACTCCACCGCAATGCGGAGCTGCCCGGCTTCGCCCTGGGCGATGCGCGCGACGTCCCGCTCCGCATCTCCGACCAGTTTCATGACTGTTTCCGCCAGCGTATGCAGGCGCTGGCCCGCCGGCAAGAGCCGCAGCGGCTGGCTCTTGCGCTCGAACAGGCTGACGCCGTAGTGCTCCTCCAGCTGCTTGATCTGATGCGAGATCGCCGATTGGGAGAGATATATCCGGGTCGCGGCTCGGGACAGGGTGCCGGTTTCCACCAGGGCCAGCAGGGTTTGCAAATGGCGCAGCTCCAAAATCGACTGAATCATGAACAAAATCGATGAAGTTTATGAAAAAGTTGAGTTTGAATAATAATCATCGCGAGCCGATCATGCCAGCTCCGAATCGACCTACAAGAGGAGCAGACTCATGGCGGTGACGCATTCTTTGGGATTTCCCCGCATCGGGACTAAGCGCGAGTTGAAGCAGGCTCTGGAAGCTTACTGGACCGGCAAGATCGGTCTCTCGGATTTGAAGCAAACCGGCCGACAGTTGCGCGAACGGCATTGGAAACTCCAAGCCCGAGCCGGGATCGACCTGGTGCCGGTGGGCGATTTCGCCTATTACGATCAAATGCTGAACATGGCGGTATTGCTGGGAGCCGTTCCGGAACGCTTCGGTTTCGGCGACGAGCCTCCGGATCTCGACCGCTATTTCGAACTGGCCCGAGGCAGCAAGGATCAGCCGGCCATGGAAATGACCAAGTGGTTCGACACCAACTACCACTATATCGTCCCGGAATTCCATCGCGACACGAGGTTCCGCCTGGGCGCGGAGTGGTTGTTCGAAGAGGTGGAGGAGGCCAAGGCTCTGAAACTCAATCCCAAGCCTGTGCTGATCGGTCCCTTGACCTATTTGTTTCTGGGCAAGGCGAAGGAAGAAGGGTTCGACCGGCTGGAATTACTGCCCCATCTGGTGCGGGTCTATGCGGAAATCCTCCGGAGACTTAAAGATCAAGGCGTCGCCTGGGTGCAGATGGACGAGCCGGCCCTCGTGCTCGACCTGCCGCTGGATTGGCTCGCCGGCTATCGGGAGGCTTACCGCGCTCTGGCAGCGGCGGGGCCGAAAATTCTCCTCGCGACCTATTTCGATTCGGCGGCGGATCAGGCGAGCTTGCTGAAGGCGCTGCCGGTGGCTGGATTGCATATCGATGCCGTCAGAGCGCCGGATCAGGTGCCGGTTTTCGTCGACGGGTATCCTTCGGACAAAATTCTGTCGCTGGGGCTCATCGACGGCCGCAACATCTGGCGTACCGACCTCAGACGCACGCTGGCGCTGGCCGAAACCGCCCGTGCCGAGCTGGGCAAGCGGCTGTGGCTGGCGCCGAGCTGTTCACTGCTCCACGTACCGGTAGACGTGGAGCCGGAGTCCGAACTGGATCCAGAGATCAAAGACTGGTTGGCCTTTGCCGTGCAGAAGCTCGATGAGCTGGCGATCATGGACAAAGGCTTGCGGCTGGGCGTGGATGCCATCCGGACCGAACTGGAAGCCCAGGATCGGGTGTTGCAGAACCGGGCGACGTCACCGCGGATTCACAATCCGGCGGTCGGGGCCCGTCTCGACCAGTTGACCGAAGCGGATTTTCGGCGTTACTCGCCCTTTCCCGAACGGATCCCATTGCAGCAGAAAAGGCTGCGGCTGCCTGTCTTTCCGACCACCACGATCGGTTCCTTCCCGCAGACGCCGGACATCCGCAAGGCCCGCGCCGATTACCGCAACGGGGAGCTGAACGACGCCCTGTACCGGGAAACCATGCGCAAAGCCATACGCGAAGCCGTGCACAAACAGGAAGCGCTCGGGTTGGATCTCCTGGTGCATGGAGAAGTCGAGCGCAACGATATGGTGGAGTATTTCGGCGAGCAACTGGAGGGTTTCGTCTTCACCCGGCAGGGTTGGGTGCAGAGTTACGGCTCCCGTTGCGTCAAGCCGCCGATCATCGTGGGCGACGTGTCAAGGCCAAAGCCCATGACCGTGGAATGGATCGCCTATGCCCAGAAGCAGACCCGAAAGCCGGTTAAAGGCATGCTGACCGGTCCCGTGACTATCCTGCAATGGTCCTTCGTACGCGATGATCAGCCCCGAGCTACCACTGCTCTGCAAATCGCCCTGGCCATTCGCGACGAAGTCGACGACCTGGAGCAAGCGGGCGTCGCGGCCATCCAGATCGACGAACCTGCTATTCGGGAAGGTTTGCCGCTTAAGCGGCGGGACCGGAACGGCTATCTGGATTGGGCGGTAAAAGCGTTTCGCCTGGCTTCATCCGGCGTGGCGGACGATACCCAGATCCACACCCATATGTGCTACTCGGAATTCAGCGACATTTTGCCGGCCATCGCCGATCTGGACGCGGACGTGATCACCATCGAAACCTCCCGCTCCGACATGGATTTGCTGACCGCTTTCCGCGATTTCCGTTATCCCAACGACATCGGCCCCGGTATCTACGACATTCACTCTCCCCGCATACCGGACAAAGAGGAGATGCTGCGCCTTCTGGAAAAAGCGTGCGAGGCCATTTCTCCGGAACGGCTCTGGGTCAATCCCGACTGCGGACTCAAGACGCGCGGATGGCCGGAGGCGGAGCAAACCCTGGCTCATATGGTCGAGGCGGCAAGAACGTTGCGTCGAAGATGGGCGCCAGCGGTTGAAGATCGACTTCATTCGTGAGGCGATCCGATTACCGATCAAACGCGCCGTCGGTTCCGAACCATCCGGATCACTTTGACGAGCGCTATGGCCCGTGCCACCGGGCTGCCTACAGTCAGCCGGGAAACCGCCTTGAGCAACTGTCCGGCGACGAAGATGCGGGTTGCCGTCCGTGCCCAGCGGGGAAATCGCGACGAGGAAGAAATTTGGATCATGGCTGCGCGTGCACGTTCGCGGGAAAGCCACTGAGTGATGACGGGCTGAACCTCCGTGTTCCCGCCGACTTCGGCGAGCCCGAGTGGCCTCCCACCCGTTGACCCCCGTCATCACTCAGTGCTGATACTCGCCATCCGTGGAGACGTCCAGAAGACCGCTATTCCCTTGGCTCTCTGGGACGAAACATCCCGTTTCGCACTCGGCGCATCAATCCGCGCGTCCCGCGGGTTATGGCGGATGTCCGAGCCGAGTGGCAGGTATTAGATCGCTCGGAATAGGTTAAGACAATACGTGGGGTTACCTAGCCCGCATTTCTCATACCCTCCAATCGCAAACGGTCGCTTTAGCCGCGACCCTTCCAATCGCAAACGGTTATCCGGGGAAGGGTCTGGCCGGGAGCGCCGGAGCCGCCCTTCCTACTGCGGACGCCGATCCGCTCGCCGTGACGCGCCGTCCGGCTCCGCGCCAAGTTCGGGGTGGCCTTCCTTGGCCACCCGCTCGGAGAAGCCCTTCACGCCGGCTCGACGTCGTATCGTAGGTCGGCAATCCTTTCCCGACACACGCTCGTCGGCAAAGGATTGCCGACCTACAACGACACCGTCACTCAGTCCGTGCGGCGCGCCACAGCGGCGTCTCGACGCCCTCGCTACGAAGGGGTATGAGAAATGCGGGCTAACCGAGTTTTCCTAGGCCGTGATCGAAGCGGCGGTTTGCAGATGATGCGATTCGGATACTCGCCGTATCTTGCGAAAATCGCTAGCTTAGGTGGACATTTCGGCGGTCCAGGACTCGTATTCAGCAAGTTGTTGCTCGACCAGAAGCAGGCAAACGCTCAACATCAGCGCATCGTCCGTGTAGCCCAGAATCGGGATGACGTCCGGGATGAGATCGACCGGACTCAAGACGTAGAGGAGGGCGGCGACAATCGCCGAGAGCGCATACCAGGGGATTTGGCGATAGGTGCCGTTCCGATAGTCCCGCACCAGTGCGATCATCAGTTTGACGTCCCGCAGGAAACGGCCGAGCGGACCTTTGGATTCGAACGTCCGCTTTATGTCGTCGGCCTTTTCGATCACTCGCTTGATATCGCTCTCGGTGAGCTTTTTGGCGTCGGCGTTCAGCCGTTCTTTAATCTTTTGTCTCAACATTGGTTTTTCCTCTCAAGGAAATTCGAGGACCTTTGATCGCGGTTTCACACGATCAGCGGCAGGTCTAATTTACGCTCTCCGTGTGTGCTCCGCAGCAATCCTTGGCGTATTTTCCGGTTTGTTCGATCACGGGATGACGGGAACGCCTGTGAGCGTTCGAAAGGTGCGGGATGAGCCGGGAGCGAAGTGGCAAGTGTGGCTATCTTGTCGGATGCTGCCGGCTGGCTGTGCCGTAACTCAGTGCCTGAAGAGCATGGTGACGAATATCCGCTCGCTACATCTGGCGAGCGCCGGAGGCGGATGACGGCCCCGGCGCCCGTGCCGATTCGATTACTCTTGCAAGTAGAATCTCAGTACTCCCAATGAGTCAATAACAAATAAATGGCGACGGTCATCACAACCACAACGAAAGCCAAAATTGCCAATATACCCGTTCCGCATGCCAGAAGGGTGAAGGAGAATTTCCATGCGGCAAAGACGTTTCCCATGCATTCGAGCGCCGATAGCATGGCCATGAGTATCGCGAAGATGACAATCCACTTCGCCGTGTAGCCTGGCAGGTAGACCCGCTTGGATCGGTTGCGGCGGTATGCCGCAGCGCGCTCCAGGAAGGAGCCCACATTTACGTTTTCAAAGATCCAGAGCGGCCACAGATACAAATAAAGGAGACAGGAGAGAGACCTGTCGTTCCGGATATTCGATACGTCGATATTCATTCTGCGCACCTCCATGATCGTTCAGACTCTCTGCCGCTAAATATATTTCATCTGGTGGTCCGCGGTAGAGCGGAATGGCGAAGCGGTTCCGCTGCGAATGACATTTCGGACGGCCTAGTGCGCGAGACCGAATCCCCCGGCACCAGCCGACGATCGGGAACGTGCCCTCAGATCGCGATTTTTGCCTAGGATGCTCGTCTAA
>NZ_JBDIVO010000181.1:0-9459 GCF_039794385.1 Methylocaldum sp.
TAACCCACCGGTTCCGCGGCCTTGCCCGGTGGGTTACGGCGCGCGGAAACGCCGAAGGAACTTTGCCGGTTCCGTGTAATGCGCGCCTAACCCACCCTACAAAATTTAATATTGAAAGCGATTTGGAATCAGTCCTCTTTCAACTCACTTTCTTCAATTGCTCCAGCAAAACGGACTGCGCTTGAATACCGCGCGGATTATCGGGCTGCGGGCGCTGATAGCTTCCGTCGGAAGCCAGCAACCAAGCTTGGCTGTCGTCCCGGAGATAAAGGTCTAAATCGGCCCGAATGCGGTCGGCCAGTTTTTTGTTCTCGATGGGAAAACAGATCTCGACGCGACGGAACATGTTGCGAGGCAGAAAATCGGCGCTCGTGAGATACACTTCCGGATGCCCGCCGTTCTCGAACCAGTAGACCCGGCTGTGCTCCAGAAATCGCCCGATAATCGAGCGGACTTCGATGTTTTCCGAGACGCCCGGAATTCCAGGGCGAAGACAGCAGATTCCGCGGACGATCAACTTGATCTCCACCCCGGCCATGGAAGCGCGGTAAAGCGCCTGGATCAACTGCGGCTCCGCCACCGAATTCACCTTGATGATGATGCGAGCGGGACGGCCGGCCAACGCATGCTCGATTTCGCGGTCGATTTTCTTGAGCAGGGTCTGATGCAAAGTGAACGGCGATTGCAACAGCTTGTTGAGCCTCCCGACTTTGCCCAGACTGGTGAGCTGGACGAACACCCGGCGGATGTCCTCCCCAAGCTCCTGGTCGGCGGTCAATAGCCCGTAGTCGGTATAGAGCCGGGTCGTGCGCGGGTGATAATTGCCCGTAGAGAGATGGGTGTAATAGCGCAGGTGCCGCCCCTCACGCCTGAGGATGAGCAACATCTTCGCGTGCGTCTTGTATCCGACGATGCCGTAGACCACCTGCACGCCCGCCTCCTGCAAGCGCGTTGCCAGCGAAATATTGGCCTTCTCGTCGAAACGCGCCCTAAGTTCCACCACTACGGTGACTTCCTTGCCGGCGCGGGCGGCTTTGAGAAGAACGTCCACAATCGGCGAATTCGGACCGGTACGGTACAAGGTCTGCTTGATGGCGACCACATGCGGATCGTCGGCGGCCTGCCGGATCAGTTCGATGACGGGCGTGAAAGATTCGTAAGGATGATGCAGCAGGATGTCCTGTTTCTTGATCGCCTCGAAGATATCCCGTCCTCCGGCGAGCTGGCCCGGGAATCCGGCCGTGAACAGGGGATATTTGAGATCAGGCCGATCGATCAAATCGTAGACTTCACGGGTGCGACTGAGGTTGACCGGGCCGTCCACCCGGTAAAGCCGATCCTCGGTGAGTCCGAACTGGCTCAGCAAAAACTCGACGATCTCATCCGGACAATTGTCGGCCACTTCCAACCGCACTTCGTCTCCGTAATTGCGGGTGCTCAGTTCGCCTTCCAAGGCGCGGAGCAAATCGTCGACTTCTTCCTCGTCCAGGTACATTTCGCTGTTGCGCGTCACCCGAAACTGATAGCAGCCGCGCACCTTCATGCCGTAGAACAGATCGTCGACGAAGGCATGAATGATGGACGAAAGAAACACGAAATCGTACGGGCCGCTCTCGGTTTCGCCTTGCGGCAGCTGAATGATACGAGGCAAGGCTCTCGGCGCTTGCACTATGGCGAGCGTGATATCGCGCCCGAAAGCGTCCTTGCCGGATAACGGCACGATGAAGTTCAGGCTCTTGTTCAGGATGCGCGGAAACGGATGCGCCGGGTCCAGGCCGATAGGACTCAGGATCGGAAGCAGTTCCTCCTCGAAATACTTCTTGAGCCAAGCGTGCTGGGAGGGATTCCATTCGCTCCTGCGGACGAATCGGATGCCCTGTTCCGCCAACAAAGGCAACATCACCTGATTCAATACCCGATACTGCTCGGCCACCAGCTCGTGGGCGCGCGCGCTGATCGCGGCCAATGTTTCCTGGGGCGCGAGACTATCGGGCTCGGTTTGGGTCGCCCCCAAATCGGCGAGCTGAATCAAACCGGCGGTGCGCACCTCGAAGAATTCATCCAGATTCGAGCAGGAAATGGAAAGAAAATTCAGGCGCTCCAAAAGCGGCGTGTGTTCGACCTTGGCTTGTTCGAGCACACGCCGGTTGAACTCCAAAAAGCTCAGCTCACGATTGATATAAAGCTGGCCATCGGATAAATCGATGGAACCGACAGCGCTCTCGCCCTCGCTCCCGGCCTCGGCCGAACCTTCCGTGCGTTTGTCCAGCAGTCTTCGGGCGCCGCTCGCCTTTTCCATGTCGCCCACCAGATACTTGGCCGCCCGAATCATGCGCATGGCCTTGGCTTTATTGAATCCCGCCATTTTGACCAATTGCTCGGCATCGGCGTTCGCCAATTCTTCGACCGAAAATATTCCGTGCTCGGCCAAGATGGTTCGAGTGGACTTAGTAATGCCTTTTACTTGGTTGATGATCAAACGTGTATCCCCTAATTGTTCTGATTCGGCAATCATA
The DNA here is from genome assembly GCF_039794385.1 of Methylocaldum sp. Taxonomy (NCBI): domain Bacteria; kingdom Pseudomonadati; phylum Pseudomonadota; class Gammaproteobacteria; order Methylococcales; family Methylococcaceae; genus Methylocaldum; species Methylocaldum sp. The sequence goes on from NZ_JBDIVO010000181.1 coordinate 2,517, forward strand.
GCGCACCGCGGTCCGCTCAAAGTTGGGAAAACGCGGCGAATTGAAAACACATATGGCATGTACCGGTCGACTGCCGTTACGACCGGTTCTTGGAACGAGAACGAAAATACGCGGCGATTTAGCGGCTAAATCGGTCTCGACAAGCCAGACCCGTCAGCTTTTTTTGTTTGGTCACTTCGTCTTTTCGAAAAGAGCCCGGTACTCCCCGTAGCCTTCTTTTTCCAAATCTTCCTTGGGGATGAACCGCAAAGCCGCCGAATTCATGCAGAAGCGCTTTCCGGTGGGCGGCGGACCGTCATCGAACACATGACCGAGGTGCGAATCGGCGTGCTTGCTGCGCACTTCGTTGCGAACCATGAACCAGGATCGGTCCTGCCGGTAAGCGATGTTGCTCGGCTCCAACGGCTTGGTGAAGCTCGGCCACCCGGTGCCGGAATCGAACTTGTCGAGAGAACTGAAGAGGGGTTCGCCCGACACGACATCGACATAGATGCCTTCTCGGTGATTGTCCCAATACTCGTTCTTGAACGCTCTCTCGGTGCCATCTTCCTGAGTCACTTTGAACTGTTCGCTCGTCAGCTTCTTGCGGAGTTCCTCCTTGCTCTCGTTTTTGAACTGTGACGAATCCCACGACATGGCCAGGCCTCCATAAGACAACAAGGTAAGCAATAATAACAAGGCTTTCATGATGTTCCTGCGTCCGCTTTCAAAAATACCGGCGCGCTTCTCTTTCTGGTTTTTCTTATGTGTCAGCCGATTTCGACCTCTATGACAAACAAAATCGGTCGAAAAATCCTTTGACGTAAAACACCGAGGCATCCGATCCGTCTAACTTTATCTCGCCAACCGAATGGAATTTCCGGGAGGGCAAGATGCGACCGGAGTCAAGGAAAATCCCAGCAAGAACGGCCGATGCGCTATTGATGCTGATGGCCGTCTTATTCTCCAGATCGATTTTGGCGACGGGCGACGAGCTCGCCATGGTCGTAGGCTCTCATTCTTTATTGAGACCTCCAGCCATGATAGCCGTCAAGAAAGGCGCGATCCTGCACGGGCTGGACGCCAGAATGTATTCGGCCATTCATAAAGCCCGCCGGGTTTGGACGCGGCACGGAAAAACCCTGGTCGTTACGTCGGGCTTGGACGGCCGGCACAAAAAGGGGAGCCTGCATTATGCGGGCTTGGCTGTCGATCTCCGTTCCAGATATTTCGTTCCCTCTACCCGCAAGAAGGTCACTCGCGAATTGCGGAGGAGTCTGGGCGACGGGTTTCAAGTGATCGGCGAAAAACATCATATCCACGTGGAATACGATCCGTGAAACGAGATGTGGCAAGCTTATAAGTTCCTTTCGATATTCACTGCGTTTCTCGTCATCGCCCTTGATTTCACATGACGGGCCGAGTTTTCGAGTCCGCAGTTTGCGATAATTCCCATTTTCAAGCGCGCCGCGGTCCTGCAAGGGTTCGTCATTCGTGAAACGCGCTCATTTGCCGCGGTCTTTGAAATTCCAAGGCAAGATTAATTCAAACCCAGTCCAACCGGGGGGATTCGGCCATGGCCGACGAGACTTCCAATCTAATCGATCTTCAAGCACTCCGAACGAAGCGACTCGCGGAACGGAGGAAAGACAAATCACGCCTTCAGGAAAGATTCGGGCGGGAGTTTCTCCTGGATCTTTTTTGGTACGAACACGAACGAGAACCCGCCTCCGCTGCCGAGTTAGAGCAATTCCTCGAGGCAAGGGGCCTGCCCACCATGACGGACTCGGCGCTTTTTCGCGGATGGCTGATGCGCCGCCTCCGAGAAGATGCCTAAGTCGGCGTGGTCCGCGTCGAGCGGGGCTCAACGACTCCAGCCAAAAGCTCCCTCATATAAATAGCTCGCCGCGATCTCTCAGCCCGTTTTATTCGTCGCCTATTGTGTGCAATTATCCGGTTTGTGAACCAAGACGGCCGCGATGCCATTGCGCCTTCGGTTCTCGTCTTCCAGCCAGGCACGGACGGTGCCTTGTCGAGTGCCCGGCTATTCAAACACGAACTTAGGAGGAGTTTGATTATGAGATCTTGTTCCGCAACAGCCGTTAAATCGGCATGGGGCATTATCGCCTGTTGTCTGCTTATCGCTGGCGCGCATACGGCACGCGCCGAGGGACCATACAAAGTCGAAGGCAACAAGGTCGATAAAGCGACCTTCGAAGGCTGGAAAATCTACAAACGGCAACGCTGCGAAACCTGCCATGGCCCCACCGGCGAGGGCGGCCCCGCTTTTCCCAATCTGCTCAACAGCATGAAGAATCTCTCGAAGGAACAATTCCAGCAAGTCGTTTTGGAAGGCCGGAAGAATATGCCTGCCTACAAAGGCAATAAGGCGGTCGTCGATAACATGGACGGCCTTTACGCCTATCTAAAAGGCCGCTCGGATGGTGCCATCCCGGCTGGCGAGCTGGTCGAAATGCAGTGACTTGTCTTAGAAAGCACCGTTTGACGGGAGCGCCATTCCAGTCGATGTCGCGACGGTGAATTCCTCCCCCTGACCGGGGGAGGCATCTCCGCAGCCCCGTCGAATGGGCCGGGATGGCGGTGTTTCCAACGAACGCTGTCAGTCCCGGAACACCTTGTCTCTCTTCGATCGGCCGGTTCCGAACCTTCCCCTTCACACGCTCTTACCTCGGTACGATTCAGTCGAGATGAATTCAGATCTCTAACCTAGAAACGGCAGTTGGACGCGTCCGAGTGCCGTTTCTAGGTTTAAACTCCTCCGCCTCTCCGGCAACTGAAGAAACCCGCATCAAACAAAACCTACGTTACACTGTATCCGTTTGGGTGATACGGCGAACACGCCGCTCACTCGTTACAAAGCAAGCACGTCCATTCGAGGAGACAATAATGTTTAAGAACACTATTACCGCCAGCGTAGTCGCCATGTTATTGACGGGCTGCGCGAGTGGTCCTTACGGGGGTTCACCGCAATTCGGCAAGACCGGCACGGGGGCATTGATAGGGGCGGCCAGCGGCGCAGGGCTAGGCGCAATCATCGCCAAGGACAAGGGGAAAGGCGCGCTCATTGGCGCCGGCGTAGGCGGATTGCTGGGCGCCGGAGTGGGTGCTTACATGGATCGCCAGGAGACGCAACTGCGCGATCAGTTGGCAGGTACCGGCATCGAAGTGCAGCGGAGCGGCAATGATCTGGTTCTGAACATGCCGAACAATGTCACTTTTGCCTACAACTCCGACCAAATCTCACCGCAAGCGGCAAGTGCGTTGACCCAAGTCGCGTCGACTTTGAATCAATTTCCGGAAACATTGCTCACCGTGGTCGGACATACCGATTCGGACGGCAACGACGCGTACAATATGGACCTGTCTCGCCGGAGAGCCGGCGCCGTCTCCGAGTTCTTGATGGCACAGGCCGTTGCCGGCGGTCGCCTGCACACGGTCGGAATGGGCGAAAGTCAGCCTATCGCCAGCAATAGCACGGAAGAAGGTAAAGCACGCAACCGTCGGGTGGAGCTGTTGATTCGCCCCAATCAAGCTGCCGCACAGCAACCCGTGGCGCCGCAGAACCCAGGTTACTACCCCGCACCAACCGGAGCTTATCCGCAAAACGGCTATCCTCAGCCGAACGCTTATCCGCAGCAGCCCGGCAGCTATCCTCAACCGAGCACTTACCCTTATCCCCAACAACCGGGCGGCTACCCTCAACCGGGAACTTACCCCCAACAGCCGACAGGATACCCTCAGCAAGGCAATTATCCGCAATATCCTAACAGCGATCCGCAGCAGACCTATCCGACTCGCACTTATCCGTATTGATTCATCGGATTCGGTCTTTTTTCTTTTGAGGAAGCCGTAGAAGCCTGTCTATGAAGCTTTTGCGACACGGACAGGGAATATTTCTCGTTTTCCAGATTACTCAACGGCTTATTACCTGTTGAAAAGTGGCGAACGTCGCTTTTTTCGGCACCATTCGTTCCGGGGCGGACCGAGATTCCCGCCCCTTTCGAACGGCCTTGTCACTAATTAAGCATCTACTTGTCTCACTAGAGTCTAGGTATTATCTTACGGCGTAGTCTGGCCGCTACAAATGCAACTCTAGTCCGGCTTCCCGATGCCGCTTTTTGAAACTGCGGCTCCGCCCCGCTATCCCAACCAGTCCGACAGCAAGAATCAGAATTACTCGAGAGGACCCTATGCAAAATTGGAAACGACTGCTGATGTTGATTGCCGCCGCCATCATTGGCTTGGCTGTCGTGCTTTTGGCATCCGGCATCGCTTTGACGAATTTCATAGTGGATTATTGGTGGCACGACGAGCTCGACTATGGCGGATATTTTTGGCTTAAACTTCTTTATCGCTACATTTTGTCGGGTAGCGTCACTCTGTTTTTCTTCTTCATCTTCTTCCTGAATTTCTGGGCTGCGTCCCGTTATCTCGGCATAGACGAAACCGCCTTTGCCAGATTGGGCCATACCGAAGGAACCCGCTACCGGCGATTGTTGAAACTCTTTCAAACCGGCTCTTTGCGGGTTTACACGCCATTGTCCTTAATTTTGGCCATTCTCATCGCGATTCCGTTCTACAAACAATGGAATGCCGCATTGCTGTTCTTGTTTGCTCCCAGCGCCGGAGTCACCGATCCGGTATTCGGGAACGATGTCAGCTTTTACATGTTCTCCTACCCGATCTTCACGCTGATTCAAAGGGAATTGCTCATCGCATCGATCATCGCGACGCTGGCGATCGCACTCCTTTATTGGCTGGAGCATCGGTTACTTCCGGGCGAAAAAAGGGAGTGGCCTATCGGCGCGAGAATTCACCTCAGCGGCCTGGTCATCATCACTGCGCTGATCGTGGCATGGGGTTTCATTCTCTACCGCTTCGGACTGCTATATACGGACGTCCACGAGCCCCAATTCTTCGGTCCGGGGTTCATCGAACTTCGCTATCACTTGCCTTTGATTTGGCTCGCTATTTTGACCCTGCTTGGGGCGGTGGCCGCCAGTTTGATCTATGTACACCGAGGCAACGGATTGACTGCACTGGTCAGTTTGGTCCTCATTTTCTCAGTCGCTTTGGGTGCCCGTAAGATCGACTTCATCCCCGGCTTGATCGATCGGTTTGTGGTAAAACCGAATCCCGTCAAGGTCGAGCAAGAGTTCATGCGGAACAATATCAATGCGACCCTTGCCGCTTATGAGCTGAACGACATCAAGATCATCGATGTCATGCCGGGTCTCCCTAACCGAGATATTCTCGATCAGGCCTTCCGCGAACACCTGTACAACATTCCGGTCTGGGATCCCGAATACCTTGACGACGTGTATCAGCAGATGCAGGGTATTCGGCCCTACTATCGCTTTCCAGGCGTGGACATTGCACGCTATGTAATCAACGGCCGGCTCGAGCAGGTGAATCTTTCCTCGCGCGAAGTCAACATCACCAAGCTGCCGTCCGAGGCTCAGAATTGGGAAAACACCCACCTCCGTTATACCCATGGCTACGGTGCGGTCATTACGCCCGCCGCTCAGGATGGCGAAACGCCGATGAAGTGGTTTCTCCGCGACTTGACCCTTCAGTCAGGAGTCGGCTTCGCGGTCGAAAAGCCCGACATCTATTTCGGCGAAGAGAACTTAACCTACGCGATCGTACCGAATCGGCTCAGCGTGGTAGGCATTTCCAGCTTCGACGAGGAATCCAGCTACAACTATACCGGCAGCGGCGGGGTGCCGATTTCCTCGTTTTTCAGGAGACTGCTTTTCTCAATTTATTTCAGAGACGAGAAACTGTTTTTTTCGGTCAACATCCGCGGTGACAGCCGGGCGCTGTTCCGGCGCAACATCATCGATCGGATCAAGAGCCTCACGCCCTATTTGTCCTTGGACAACGACCCCTACGCCGTCGTCACGCCAAAGCGTATCTACTGGATCGTAGACGCCTACACGACTTCCGGCCTGTACCCGGTCTCAAAAACCTCGGTCACCCGTTTCAATCGGGACAGCGAGGATAAGCAATTCAATTACATCCGCAACTCGGTCAAAATCGTCATCGACGCTTTCGACGGTAACGTCGACTACTACGTCGCGAACCCAAACGATCCCATCATCCAGGGCTACAGAAAAGCTTATCCGGGTGTCTTCAAGGATATGAGCGCCATGCCGCCGATGCTCCGAGAGCAACTTCGCTATCCCAAGGATATGTTCACCACTCAGATGAGCATCTACGCCCGCTATCATCAAACCGACCCGGCTTTGTTCTTCCAGCAGGCGGAGACCTGGGATTTTCCTCTGGTCAACGATTCCATCCTGAAGCCCTTTTACTTCACAACTTACCTGTTGGAGGGACTTCGTGAGCCAGAAAACTTCGTTCTGATCAACCCGATGACCCCCATAGGACGGAGCAACCTCAGCGTGCTGGCAGTCGCGGGCACGCCGGCCGCCAGGGGGGGACGTACCGACTTTTTCAAGGAGATCGTCCTCTACAGATTCAGCCGCGAGGTCCAGGTCGAAGGCCCGTCTCAAGTCAGCGCTCTGATCGACCAGGACCCGGAGATCGCGAGACAGTTTGCCCTTTGGGACCAAAAGGGCTCGCATGTATTGCGCGGCCGCATCATCGTCCTGCCGGTGGGTCGATCGGTCTTGTATGTACAGCCCGTTTACATCGTCTCGACCGGCACCACGAGAATCCCGGAACTGCAACGGATCATTTTATCGATGGGAAACGTCGTCATTATGGATGCGTCTTTGGAGAGGGGAATGGAAAGACTCCAGGAGCGGCTAAGGGAAATAGGGCCCCAAGTACCGCCTAGCCCTCCGACGGCGCCCGTGGAGCCGCCACCGCCGCAATTGCCTGAAATCAGGCCGATGTAAGGCAAGACGAGTTTCGAGAAATCCACGGAACACGATCGCGGCAGTGAAAAGAATCACTGCCGCGATCGACCCTCTAG
>NZ_JBDIVO010000182.1:0-9425 GCF_039794385.1 Methylocaldum sp.
ATGAGATAGTTGTAGTGCGGCATATCATTCGCCTCCGTCGGCGCCCTCGTCCGTCAAAGGTTTCGGCCGCGAGCGCTTGAACTGTTTGGGCGCTAAACGAGCTTCGCCCTGAGCTTGATTTCGGCGCCGGTGAGAAGCCGGGAGACCGGGCAATTCCGTTTCGCGTCGTCGGCGAACGTCTGGAATGTTGCTGCATCGATTCCGGGGACGTCGCCCTCGGTATCCAACTCGATCGCGGTGATCTTGAATCCTTCGCCCGCTTTTTCGAGGTGGACTTTCGCCGTCGTCGCAATGCGCTTGGGCGTGTGCCCGGACTGCGCCAAGCCGTGTGCCAGCGCCATGGAAAAGCAACCCGCATGCGCCGCGCCGATGAGCTCTTCGGGATTGGTGCCTTGTCCCTCTTGAAAACGGGACGAAAACGAGTAGCTCCCGGTGAAGGCGCCGCTGCCCAATCGCATGCTTCCTTTTCCCTGAGCGAGATTGCCTTCCCACTCGGCCGATGCGCTTCGTACCGCCATGTTCCCTCCTTTAAGATCTCTAGGTCTAAGACGGTGGGTGGGAAGCTACTGCGCGTCCCGATGGCGGCCCTTCGACTAAGCTCGGGATGAACTTATCCTCGGACCACTCGTGACGTTCCCCGCGCACCGTCTAAGGTATGAGACTTTTCTCCGAAAAGAGAGTTGCACGTTTGTTTTTCCGCATCCTTCCGGGGAGGGGCTATCATAAAGAACGCCACCGAGCCGCGATGTGTTTGCAAAACAATCTTCCCTGATAAGAAAAATGACAGATATTCAGCAAACGTCTGGTGATGATGCACTCGACAAAACCAGGATCTTGCCCTCGTCCGCCGGCAATCGTCCGGGTCCGGCCGCGGTTGCCGCAGACGATGATGCGGAAAAGACGCGGCTGGCGACCCTCGCCCCTAGGGTGCCGGAGGCGCCGCGTCCCGTCGCGGCGCCCGCGCCGAGCGATGATGGCGATTCGACTCGGCTGAGTACCCGGACCGGCCACAGTGTCCCGCTGCCGGTCGAATCCGCGTTAACGGTAAGGCCTTTGCAAATCGGCGACGTCCTCAAGGACCGGTTCGTGCTGGAGCAGGTGCTGGGCGAGGGCGGAATGGGCGTAGTGTTCAAGGCACTGGACCTGCGCAAGAAAGAGGCCAACGACAAAGAGCCCTATGTTGCTTTGAAGGTCCTCAACGAGGATTTTCAGCAAAATCCCGTTTCCCTGATCGCGCTCCAGAGGGAGACCAAACGGGCTCAGACGCTTTCCCATCCGAACATCATCAATGTGTACGACTTCGACAGGGACGACCGGCACGTCTTCATGTCGATGGAATACCTCGAAGGCCAGCCCCTCAACCGATTGATCCGAGAGCTTCCCGAGGGGGGCATGCCGTTCAAGAAGGCCTGGCCGATCATCCAGGGCATGGCGGAAGCGCTGGCCCACGCCCACAAGAAGAACATCGTCCATTCGGATTTCAAGCCGGGCAACGTCTTCATCGACGAGAACGGCGAAGTCAAGGTGCTCGACTTCGGCATCGCCTGCGCCGCGGGCCGAACGGACAAGAAGGGCGGCGACGCGACGGTATTCAATGCCCGCGATCTGGGGGCGCTGACGCCGGCTTATGCGAGTTACGAGATGCTCAAGGACGAGGAGCCGGACCCGCGCGACGATATTTACGCCCTGGCCTGCGTGACTTACGAACTTTTGGCGGGGAAACATCCGTACGCAAAAATTTCGGCGGACGTCGCGGTCGAACTGAAATTGCAGCCCAAGCCCATCTCCGGCTTGAACGGCAGGCAATGGAGAGGTCTCAAGAGAGCCCTCGCCCTCAAGCGCGAGGACCGTACCCCGACGGCCGAGGATTTCATCGGCGATCTGCAGAAGCGGTCGCCGGTGTTCTACGGAAGCTGGGCCGCCGCCACGGTTGTCGTCCTGGCCATCGGCAGCAATGTTTACATGGGCCTGCATAAAGCCAAGGAGCCGCCCAAGATCGCGACCACGCTCACCGCCGAGCAGCACGCGAAAGTCGCGGATCTGCTGGAACTGGCGGACATTCACTTCGAGGTCGGCTATTTGACCGCCCCGACCGGCGCCAATGCTTTGTGGGCCTACCGCGAGGCGCTCAAGATCGATCCCTACAACGAAAAGGCGGCCAGCGGCATACAAAAGATCGCGAACGCCCTGGAGCTGGAGGCATGGAAAGCGTTCGAGCAAGGCAACCGCGTCGATAGCCTGAAGAAAGTATTGGAGGGGCTGGAAGCCGTCCCGAATCACGACGGTCTGCTCAAACTCAAGGGCAAGCTTGAACGTTGACAATGGAGCGTCCCGCGTTTCCGCTCCGTTTCCGGATACGCGGTTCGGGCTCGCACGCTGAGCGCCGGTCCCGAGGGACGGCAAGTCTAGGCACTTGTCATCCCGTCTTTCCGCCATCTCCCGCTATTCCTTGACAGCATTTCAGAAAAATCCGGTCTGTGCGCGGAAATGCCGGAGCTCTGTACGAACTATTGCGTATTTTTGGATAGAACGAAGGGCGGCCTGATCGAAATTATTGGATACGGAGACGTAAGTCCTCGTGTAGCGTCCTGGCAGCTTATCGGATTGGAGTGCCGTAACAAGAGCGGTCCGAGATAGGCGCGCAACTCCGAAAGCACGGAGTACCCTGAATCGAAGGAACGCAGAGGGTCGTCCCGCATGAATGACCGATATCTTCGCCGAAAATTGCCGCTGGGGGCGCTGGCTCTGTTGGGAGTTTTCGGTTTGGGTCTTGTTGCCGGCTGCCGGGAAGAACGGGGCATAGGCGAGTTCAGGCGGGCGCCGCCGGCAGGGGGAACGCCCACCGGCGCGCCCATGGTTGATTTGCGCCCCGGCCCCGAGATGCCGGAGCTGCCGCGATTCCGAAATCCTTTCGCGGGAGACCGGCAGGCCATCGCCGAAGGCAAGGAGCTCTGGGACTGGTTTAACTGCTCCGGCTGTCATGCAAGCGGCGGCGGGGCAATCGGTCCGCCGTTGATGGACGACGAGTGGATCTACGGTCCTCACGACGACAACCTGTTCGCCAGCATCGTCGAGGGCCGGCCCAAGGGTATGCCTGCCTACGGCGGGCGGATTACCGATGTACAGGTCTGGCAGATCATCGCTTACATCCGCACGCTGCAACCCGAGTACGCGGCGACCGGCGCGCCTGAACCCAGGCGCCGGGAATCGGCGGATGAAAGCGGGAAATCGCCCGGCGAGCCGAAACGATGAACCAAGGCGCATGGAATCCGGGCCGGAGCGGGGGGGCACGATGCCGGGTGAAGCGGGTCGTCCTTCCGATTTTCGTCTTGCTGTTCGGCGGCTGTTCCGGGGTTCAGGACGCCACCAATCCGATGAGCCCGCAGGCACAGATGCCGGCCAACCTGTGGTGGGCCATGTGCATCGTGGCCACGCTGATTCTGCTGGCGGTCATGGTTGCGCTTCTGACCGGCGTGTGGCGCTCGCTGGGCCGGCGCGGGGAAGCGCCTCTGAATCGGCGCCAGAGCCGCAATCTGGTGCTCGCCGGCGGCGTGATACTGCCGGCTATCGTACTCCCGATCGTTTTGATTTCCAGCGTGTCGATTCACCGAGAACTTTCGGCGGAGCCGCCGGAAAATGCGCTGACCGTGGAGGTGATCGGACGCCGCTGGTGGTGGGAGATCCGTTACCTCGACGAACAGGATAGGGCGGTCGCGGTTACCGCCAACGAAATCCACATCCCGGTCGGCCGGCCGGTGAAATTCCTGCTCAAATCCAGAGACGTCATCCACAGCTTTTGGGTGCCCAATCTGAGCGGCAAGATGGATCTGATTCCAGGTCAGAGCAACGTCGCTTGGGTCACCGCCGACCGGGCCGGGGAATTTCGCGGCCAGTGCGCCGAGTTCTGCGGCATACAGCATGCGAACATGGCTTTTTGGGTGGTTGCGGAGCCGTCCGAAGTCTTTTCGAACTGGCTGGCTCGGGAGCGCGCTCCGGCGGTCGAGCCCGCCGATCCGGTTCTCGCCAGGGGACAGCAGGTCTTTCTTTCATCGCCGTGCGTACTCTGTCACTCGATCCGCGGGACCGCCGCGCTCGGACGGGTCGCGCCCGATTTGACCCACCTGGCCAGCCGGCGGACTCTCGCGGCCGGAACCCTGCCCAATAATCGCGGCAACCTCGCGGGCTGGATTCTCGATCCTCAGCACGTCAAACCGGGCAACAAGATGCCTCCCGTCAATTATGACGCCGAGAGCCTGCATCCCTTGCTGAGTTATCTGGAGAGCCTGAAATGAAGGAGAAATTTTACACGCAGTCGTCGGCAAGGGATTGCCGGCCTACGAAGGCTGGCGCTTGTTTCGGCCTACATGCTTGCGCCCGAGGTAGGTCGGGAATCCTTTCCCGACAGCTTCGTCGGCAATGGATTGCCGACCTACGATCTTCCCGACTGCCTCAGGACAGGCTCCGTGTTCCCGGCACGGTGGCCTTTCCACCGTTGATTGCCGGAAACGCTGACGCTTATTCCGGCCTACCCGCTTGCGCCCCAAGTAGGTCGGGAATCCTTTCCCGACGCCACGTCCTGGCCGCGCGTGTTCGTCGGCAATGGATTGCCGACCTACGATCGAGAAGTGTACGGACGGGGGCATCCTACATAGGCCGAGATAAGCCCCTCGGCTTCGGTCGGGACAGGCTTCGCGTTCGCGACAAAACGAAAAGGGCATGCCCATGACCGCGAGCACCGAAACGGACCGGCCGGGAGTCACGGATCAGGCGTCGGAGCGCCCGGCGATGTCTCGCAAGGCGGAGGAACTCGACCGGACCTGGTATTCCGCGTCAGGCTTCGTCGGCTGGTTCACCCAAGTGAACCACCGCATGATCGGCAAGCGCTTCATCATTACTTCCTTCATCTTCTTCCTGATGGCAGGAATCGAATCGCTGCTTCTGAGAACCCAGCTCGCGGTGCCGGAAAATTCGTTCCTTACGCCGGATCACTTCAACCAGCTTTTCACCATGCACGGCTCGACCATGATGTTTTTCTTCGCCGTGCCCATGATGGAAGGGCTGGGCATCTATATCGTGCCGCTCATGATCGGGACCCGCGACATGGCTTTTCCCCGCCTGAACGCTTTCGGCTATTACGTATACCTGATCGCCGGAGTGACGCTCTACGCCGCGGGTTTTCTGGGCCATGCGCCGGACGGGGGCTGGTTCGCCTACGTGCCGCTGACGCTGACCCAGTATTCGCCCGGACTCGGTCTGGACTTCTGGGCGACGATGATCACGTTCATCGAAATCTCCGCGCTGGTGGCGGCGGTGGAGCTGATTGTGACCATATTCAAGCAGCGTGCGCCGGGCATGTCGCTCAACCGCATGCCGCTGTTCGTGTGGGCCATGCTGGTGACCATGTTCATGATCGTGTTCGCGATGCCGCCCCTGATGGTGGGCAGCGTCATGCTGGCCCTCGACCGCACGGTGAGCACCCATTTTTTCATGACCTCGGGAGGCGGCGAGCCGCTGCTCTGGCAGCATCTCTTCTGGTTCTTCGGCCATCCGGAGGTCTACATCATCCTGGTGCCGGCGCTCGGCGTCATCTCGTCCATCGTCGTGACCTTTGCGCGGCGGCCCGTCTTCGGCTATACCGCCATGGTGCTCTCGGTGGTGGCCATCGGCTTCGTCGCCTTCGGGCTGTGGGTGCACCACATGTTCACGACCGGCCTTCCGACACTCGGCGTCAGTTTCTTCACCGCGGCAAGCGTGATGATCGCCGTGCCGAGCGGCGTGCAGATATTCTGCTGGATCGCGACGCTATGGGGAGCGAAGCTGCGGTTCGCGACGCCGCTTCTGTTCGTGCTGGGTTTCTTCTTCATCTTCGTGCTCGGCGGGCTGACCGGCGTGATGGTGGCCTCGGTGCCGTTCGATACGCAGGTTCACGACACTTACTTTTTGGTCGCGCACTTCCACTACGTGCTGATCGGCGGGGCGGTGTTCCCGGTGTTCGGCGCGATCTACTACTGGTTCCCCAAAGTCTTCGGGCGCATGCTGAACGAGACCGCCGGCAAGTGGAGCTTCGTCCTGATGTTCGTCGGTTTCAACATGAGCTTTTTCCCGATGCACCAGCTCGGCTTGCAGGGCATGCCGCGCCGGGTCTACACCTATCTGTCCGAATCGGGGTGGTTCGAATTGAGCCTGCTGGCGACCATAGGCGCGTACGTCTTCGCCCTCGGCGTGCTCGTCACCGCGGTCGACGCCCTGCTGAGTTTCCTGCGAAAACCCGACGCGCCGGACAACCCCTGGGGCGGGGATACTCTGGAATGGGCGACAAGTTCGCCTCCGCCCAATTACAACTTCGAGGATATCCCCGTGGTGCGCGGCCGTTGGGCGCTGTGGGAGCGCGGCGAGGAGCCGGCGGGAACGGTGGTGGGACTCCGCTCCGGGCGGCGCGAAGTGCTGGTCACGACGCTGCTCGATGCCGAGCCGCACGCCGTGGCGATTCTGCCGGGACCTACGATCTGGCCTTTTCTTTCCGCCGTCGCGGTGGCGGCGGGTTTTCTCGGCTTCATCCGTCATCCGATCTGGTTCCCGATCGGCTTGCTGCTGACCTTCGTCGGATTCGTCGGATGGCTCTGGCCGCGCGCGGTCGGAGGTTCCGCCGAGGAGGAGCAAGCCCGATGAACGCCGAAACCCGCTTCGATGCCGGCGAGCTTCCACGATTGCCCGCCGACTACAGAGCGCCCTTGTGGTGGGGCATCGTCGGTCTCATCCTGGTCGAATCGGTGGTGTTCGCCACCCTCATCACCAGCTATTTCTATCTCGGCATCGATCAGCCGGAATGGCCGCCGGCGGGCACCAAGACGCCCGATCTGGTCAAGCCGACCCTGGGCACGCTGGTGCTGATGGCCAGCAGCCTGCCGATGCACTGGGCCGACCGCGGCATCACCCGAGGCAACCAAACGGCCCTGCGCTGGGGATTGTTGCTGAGCATCGCGCTGGCGGTGACGTTCTTGGTGCTGAAATACATCGAGTACAGCGAAATGGGGTACCGATGGTATACCCATTCCTACGGCTCCATTTCCTGGACCATCATCGGCTTTCACAGCACCCATGTGGTTGCGCTGATCCTGAAGACGGTCGTGGTCAGCGCTCTCGCATGGATAGGCTACTTCAGCGAGCGGCGCAGTCTGGCGGTGAAGGTCAACGGGATTTACTGGCACTTCGTGGTGGCGGTCTGGATACCGCTGTACGCCACGCTGTACTGGATGCCGCGCGTTTTAAAGTGAGGGAAGAAAGGTGTTGCAGGCCGATGCGGAACGGTATTTCTCGGAGCGTAGCGGTATCGCCGCGCTATGGGCCGGTTTGCTGGCGGGTCCCGTCGCCTGGGCCTTGCACCTTCAAACCAGTTACAGCATCACGCCGTTCTTTCACGGCACCGGGTCGACTCTCGCCCTGTATCTGGTGACTTTGGCGGCCCTGGTGATCGCCGCGGCCGGCGGGTTGATCTCCTGGCGGAATTGGCAAAGGGCAGGGGCGGCGTGGCCGAGCGGAGAAGGCGGGGTGATCGCGCGGAGCCGCTTCATGGCGGTTTCCGGGATGATTGTCAGCGCCTATTTCTTCGTGACCATCCTGGCGCAGGCCGTTCCGATCATGATGCTGCGCTCGTGAGGCCTGCCATGGCACGAAACCGTATTGCGCGCCGAACCGTCATTCCCTCCTTGTCCACTGCGTTCGGTGTTCCCGCATGCGGACATGCTCACGAAGGGAGTTCGGCGATTTCCGGCTTTCAGTGGACCGCCTGGAATTTCGAGCCCTGGGTCCTGTTTTGTCTTGCGCTGTCGGCCGGACTGTTCATGGCCGGATTGCGGCGGCTGTGGCCGAAAGTCGGCGCGGGCCGTCGGGTGCTCATCCAAAAGGCGCTGGCTTATGCCGGGGGATGGCTGCTCATCGCTCTGGCCCTGATTTCGCCCCTGGATCGGCTTTCGAACGAGCTTTTTTCGGCACACATGGTCCAGCACGAGATCCTGATACTGCTCGCCGCGCCGCTGCTGGTCTTGAGCCGTCCGATCGCCTTTGCCCTGTGGGCGTTTCCGCGCGGGTGGCGGAAGTCTCTGACAGGCTATTGCAAAACCGGCTGGGTCGGGCGTTTCTGGCGCAGAATGACCGTGCCCTTGGCGGCCTGGACGATACACGGGGCCGTCATATGGATCTGGCATGCGCCGGTCTTTTTTCAGGCGGCGCTGAGACATGAGGACGTGCACACGCTGCAGCATCTGAGCTTTTTCGTTTCGGCACTGGTGTTCTGGTGGGCGATCATCCGCGGCGGCGAAGGGGCGAGAGGGTACGGGGCCGGGGTGCTATACGTGTTCTCCACGACGGTGCATACCAGCCTGCTAGGAGCGTTGCTGACCTTCAGCAGCCAGCCCTGGTATCCGACCTACGGCGGCTCGGCGGCGGCCGGACTGAGCGCGCTCGAGGATCAGCAGCTCGCGGGGCTCATCATGTGGGTCCCCGCCGGCGCGATCTATCTGGTCATCGCCCTCGGGATGTTCGCCGCCTGGCTGGAGGCGATCGGAAAAAACGCGGGCGGCGCGGCGGGGCACAGCGGGAGCCCGCTCCCGAGGGGACCATGATGTTGAGGGAGTTTTGAAAAAGTTATTTCCCTTTGGAGGGTGTCACAAAAATAGGATGTGCTGAACGCAGTGAAGCGCGGCAATCGCGAACTCTGTAGCTCTGTAGGATGGGTAGAGCGAAGCGAAACCCATCGATAGTGGGTTGGCGAAGCGTAACCCACCCTACGCGGAGTGTGTCCGAGCGGAACGGGGCGTTATACAAGGAGGATTCGACATGGAGCAGCCAAAAACCGGTCAGAGTCCTGTGGCCTATGCTTTGCCCGGCAAGATCGGAACGCGTCTCGGTGTGATGCTCGTCGCGCTCGGCGGTCTGGCCGGGTGGCCGGGAGTCGTGTCGAGTCAAGTTGCCGAATCCCGGGTCCAGGCACAAGCCGTTCCGCCTGCCGAGGCGGAGGACGGCCAATGGACCATGCCGGCCAAGAACTATGCGAGCACCCGCTATAGCGGACTCGACCAGATTACGCCCGAGAACGTCGGGAATCTCAAGCTCGCCTGGTCCTTCTCGACCGGCCTGAATAAGGGGCACGAGGCGGCGCCGCTGGTGATAGGCGATACGATGTACGTCGTCACGCCTTATCCCAATGTTCTCTACGCGCTGGACCTCAAGGAAAAACCGGGCGCGATGAAATGGAAATTCGAGCCGAAACCGGCTGCCGCCGCGCAAGGGGTCGCTTGCTGCGACGTGGTCAATCGTGGGGCGGCCTACGCCGACGGCAAGATTTTCTTCAACACCCTCGACAACCATACTTTCGCGGTGGATGCGAGGACCGGAAAACAGGTCTGGAAGACCAAGCTCGGCGACAT
>NZ_JBDIVO010000183.1:0-9388 GCF_039794385.1 Methylocaldum sp.
TCTTCCGGGTGCGAGGCGCCGCGCAGAAAGCTGTAATTGCTGAGGCAATGGAGTTCGGCCATATCCTATGACGCCGAGCCGAGATAAGCCCGCAGCTGCGGCGGGACGGTCCGTTGCGTCAGCCGGTTCTTGAATTCCCACTCCCGGTGTTTTTCCACCGAAACCAGGAATTGTGTTTCCTTGCCGGCGTGCAGGGCTGTCGGGATGCCGTCCCGGAACAGCACGCGATTGCCCGGGAGCGCGGGGATTTTCGCGCCGGGCGTGACGATGCCGACGAGATTCAGCGGATCGACGGCGCTGAGCGTGACCAAGGTTTCGGTGTCTTTCTCCTTGCGCACCGCGCGCAGGGCTTCCACGGCTTCGGGCAGGGCGAACTGCTCGCCGAAATGGCCGGCCACGAAGCGTCCTCCGCGTATTTCGCCGCGCGCTTCCAGACGCCGGTAAATGCGTAGGAGATCCTGCCAGGGCGGCGCGACGGTCTCGCGGGCCAACAGCGCCCGAAACACGACGCCATAGCGCTTGAGCAGTGTGCCGGCGATATGCTCGACGGCTTCCTGATCGGCCGACTCGGATGCGTTCTCGTCGAGTAGCAAGGGCGGCTGCACGAGCGTCCAGCGCCCGGCTTCCGCCATTCCGAAGGAAAGTCCCCGATAGCGCTGCTTTTTTTGCTCGGGGATCAGCAGGGCGCGCAGCCCCATGAAACTGTCCGAGGCGACCCACCCGCGCGCCACCAGTTCCGCCAGCGTGTTTTCCAGCTGGGTCGGCAGTAGACCTGCCCACTGCGCCAGTTCTTCGAAAAAGAGAGCGCCGCGGGTTTTCAGGATATCCGCTACGTGCCGTGCGGCGGGCGACAGCTCGGTTGACTCGCTTTGAACGGCGAACTGCCGCCAGTACGATAGATGACGCCGGGCTATGAGCGCCATGGGCGAGGATTTGACGGGCCCTTGGCCGCCTTTGGCGGCGGAAAGCCGGGTCCAGACGATCTTGCCCGAAAGACACAGGGCGTCGAGCCAGGCGGGGTCGTAATCGGTAATCCGCGCCGGCAGCAAATCGCCTTCCCAGGCGACCGCGGCCGCCTCGAAGCCCTCCAGTTGGGCCAGGACCGCCGCGAGGGCTTGCGCGCCCTGCATGCGGTTTTCGGGATGCACGTGCTGCCAGCGGAACAGGAAACGCATGAAATCGGCGCTGGGCACCGGTTCGATTTCCTGGCGCAGACGGTTGATGGTGTAGCGGTGGATGCGCGCCAGCAAGCGTCTTTCGCACCATTCTTCCGTGCCGGCTCCTGGCGTATACGACCCGCGCAGGACGAAGCCTTCGTTCTGCAGCGCCAGGAGAGCATACTCGACGCGGCCGACGGGAAGAGCCATGGCTTCCGCCAGTTCCGCCGCCGTGACCGGCCCGGTGCAGTCGATGCGCGCGCGGACGATTTCCTTCAGCGCGTCTTCCGGCGTCCAGGTTTGCTCCAGATACTCCGGCGGCAGTTGTGCCGCATAACCGATGCCAGCCGACGAGGAGCCATCGGCCTGCGCATACACCGCCTGGAATTGCGGCAAGCGCTCGGCCGCAATCCAAAGAATGTTGCCGCTCGCTACATGCAATTCCGCCACGCGCCCTTGCAGCTTCAACTCCCGAAAGAATGCTTCCCAGCCGATTTCCGCTTCGGATTGCTGGAGAAAGCCCAGCATCTGCAAGGCGTCGTGCAGCTCGTCGGCGTTGGAGGCCTCGGGCCAGGCTTCCTGCCGCACCCGGTCGATGGCCGCCTGGTCGAGACGTCCGAGGTCCGCGGCTTCGGAAGGATCGAGCCAGCGGCGGCTGGCCACCGCGCGGGTCCGGCGCTCTTCCAGGGGAGCTCCGTCCAGAAAGCTGTAGACCTTGGAATTGACGATTTCGGCGGCGAGCGGCGAGGGTTCGGTCAGATCGCGGCACACCACGCGGATCGCGCCGCTTTCGATCCCGCCGATCACCTCGATCAACCGGTCGATGTCCATGGCTTCGGTCAGGCAATCGTGCACGGTCTGGTTGACCAGCGGATGATCGGGCACCTCCCGGTCGCCGACGATGTTCTCGAAGCACGCGAGCTGGTCGGGAAACACGCAGGTGACGAGGTCTTCCGCCTGCATGCGGAGGAGATAGGGGGGCGTCTTACGGCCGCCCTGAAAGCGCTTGAGCGCGAGCGAGCAGACGGCGTTCCAGCGCCAGCGCACGTTGAACATCGGGGCCGCGAGCAGCGCCTGCACCAACAAATCGCGCACGGTGTTGGCGTTCAGGAAACGCGTGACGTCCTCCAGCGGAAAGCTTTGCGAGACGCCCAGTGACAGGATGATGGCGTTCTCGGTGGCGGCGGCTTGCAGCTCGAAGTTGAAGGTACGGCAGAAGCGCTTGCGCAGGGCGAGTCCCCAGCCGCGATTGACCCGGCTGCCGTAGGGCGCGTGAATGATGAACTGCATGCCGCCCGATTCGTCGAAGAAACGTTCGAACACCAGGGTGTCCAAGGTGGGCAGTGTGCTTAGGGCCAGCTTGGCCGCGGCCAGGTAGTTGACGGCCTGCACTGCGGCCAGCGACGACACGCCGACCTCCTTTTCGAGAAAGGCATTGGCGGCGGGTAGATTCAGGTTCTTATCCGGGCCTACAAAGCCTGTATCGAACGGCCTTTCCAAGCGCTCCTCGATTTCCCGCCGGAGCCGCGCCACCGCGTAAGACAGCTCATGAGTCCGCCCTGGCGCTTCGCCGAACCAGAACGGGATATTGGGCGGCTGATGTCGGGCATCCTCCACGCGCAAGGTGCCGGCTTCGAGCCGCAAGACCCGCCAGCTCGCGTTGCCGAGCTGGAAAATGTCGCCGGCCAGGCTTTCGATGGCGAAATCTTCGTCCACGGTGCCGATGAATTCCCCGGAGGGTTCCAGGATCACGCGGTATTCGGCGTTGTCCGGAATCGCCCCGCCGCAGGTCACGGCGGTGAGTCTCGCGCCTCTCCGGGCCCGCAAGCGCTTGTGGATGCCGTCCCGGTGCAAATAGGCGCCGCGCGGCCCGCGCCGGGTACTGAAGCCCTCCGCCAGCATCTTGACGATTTCGTCGAACTCTTGCCGGCTCAGTTCGCGGTAGGGAAACGCGCGGCACACGGTGCGGTAAAGCTCGTCCTCCGACCAGTCCGCCGCGGCCACCATTGCGACGATCTGCTGAGCCAGGACATCCACGGGCTTTTGCGGCATGATCAAGCGATCCAGATCGCCTCGTCGTATCGCATCGATCAGAGCGATGCATTCGATGAGATCGTCCCGGCTGGCCGGGAACAGCCGGCCCTTGGGCAGACCTCCTGCAAAGTGCCCGGAACGGCCCACTCGCTGCAGAAAGGTGGAGATCGAGCCGGTGGTTCCCAGTTGGCAAACCAGGTCCACGTCGCCCACGTCGATGCCGAGTTCCAAGGAGGCGGTGGCGACCAGCGCTTTCAGCTTCCCCGTTTTCAGCCGGTGCTCGGCGGAAAGCCGCTGCTCCCGCGACAGGCTGCCGTGGTGCGAGGTGACGTGTTCCTCGCCCAGCCGTTCGCTCAGGGCGCGAGCCACCCGTTCCGCCATGCGGCGCGTGTTGACGAAGATCAGCGTGGTCTTGTGCGCCTCGATCAAGGTCGTCATGCGGTCGTAGATTTCCTTGGCCGCTTGCTGGGAGAGCACCGCCTCCAGCGGCGAATCGGGCAGCTCGATGGCCAGGTCGAGTCGGCGCCGGTGGCCGGTATCGATGATGCGGCAATTGGTCCCGCCGGTCAGAAAGCTTGCGACCGATTCGATGGGGTTCTGGGTTGCGGAGAGACCGATGCGGGTGAGGCGGTGCTCGACCAGTCGTTCCAGCCGTTCCAGCGACAAGGCCAGGTGCGATCCGCGCTTGCTGCCCACCACCGCATGGATTTCGTCGACGATCACCGTCCGAACGGTTTTCAGCATTCGCCTCCCGCCTTCGCTGGTGAGAAGGATATAAACCGACTCGGGAGTGGTCACCAGAATATGCGGCGGATGCTTGTTCATAGCCGCCCGAGCGAGTGCCGGGGTGTCGCCGGTGCGGACCTGGGAGCGAATCGCCACGTTTGTCGAGCCGAGTTCGAATAGCCTGGTGTTGATTCCGTCCAGCGGCGCTTCGAGGTTCTTGTGGATATCGTTGCTCAGCGCCTTGAGCGGCGAGATGTAGAGCACGCGGGTTTCTTCCGGCAAACCGAAGACTTCGCCTTCCCTAACCAGATCGTCTATGGCGGCCAGAAACGCCGCGAGGGTTTTGCCGGAACCGGTGGGCGCGGCAATCAGCGTATGCCGGCCGGATTTAATGGCGTCCCAGGCTTCGGTCTGGCATTCGGTCGGCGCGGGGAAGGCGTCCCGGAACCAAGCCGAGACAGCTGGGTGAAATCGATCGAGAATCATGGAACTACGTTACCCCAAAGCGGACGGCAATCTCAATCAGGCTTATCGTCGCGGCCGGGCGATCGCGCAGTTTTCACCCTCTCCCTCTGGGAGAGGGTGAAAACGACGCCGCACCGGGACCCTTTGACCGATGTCCCAGTTTTGTTATAGCGGTTTCGGTCAAGGTATCGTATTTTCCGCGGCAGTCGATTTTACGGTTTCGATTTCATCCGAAGAGATTCGGATCAATAAGGGCTACCTCCTTGCACAGATTTCCAATCAGACGGATTTTGAGTAACGGCTATGTTGTAGCGGCATTGGCGACAGCAACCATAGTGATCGTTCAGTATTTCCTGCTGCCGCTTTTCATGGGATCGCCTCCTTTGCTTCTCTTCCTGCTCGGAGTGGCGCTTGCGGCCTGGTACGGCAGCTTTAGGGCGGGACTTTTTGCCACCGTGTTGAGCACCTTGGCGAGTATCTTCTATTTGATCGAGCCTCTCCATTCATGGCAGATCGTGGAACAAAGGGAGTGGCTCAGAACCTTGCTGCTGTTGAGCGTGGGCGCTGTGCTCAGCCTGATGGTTTCGCTTCTGCGTAGCGGAGAACGAAAGGCGCTCCTCGAGGTGCTGCGGCAAAAGGAACGACTCGAGCGGGAAATCGTCGAGCGCCAGCGGGCCGAACAGGCGCTGAACGCGGCGCATACCGAGGTCGTGAACGAGCGCAGCCGGCTCGAAGCCATCATGGAAACCTTGCCCGTGGGTGTGGCCATCCTGGACGCACAAGGCGGCATCATCGGCACCAACCGAGCCGTCGATCAGGTTTGGGGCGGGCCGTGTCCGCCCGTACGGTCGGTCAGCGATTATGCCGTCTTTAAAGCGTGGTGGGTGGATACCGACGAGCGCGTCCGGCCGGAGGATTGGGCCCCGGCGCAAGTCTTGAAAAAAGGAGAGCCGGTCGTCGGGCAGCTGATGGAAATTCTACGTTTCGACGGCGTTCGGGCCATTGTTCACAACAGCGCCGCACCCATCCGCGACGCTACAGGTCG
Organism: Methylocaldum sp.; assembly: GCF_039794385.1. Classification (NCBI taxonomy): domain Bacteria; kingdom Pseudomonadati; phylum Pseudomonadota; class Gammaproteobacteria; order Methylococcales; family Methylococcaceae; genus Methylocaldum; species Methylocaldum sp. The sequence goes on from NZ_JBDIVO010000183.1 coordinate 5,428, forward strand.
CATCGCGGGCGCCGCGGTGGTGGTTATGGACATCAGCGAAAGCGTCAAGCGGGAACAGGCGTTGCGGGAGAGTGAGGAGCGGTACCGATTGGCGATCGATGCCGCGCAGATGGGTACCTGGGATTGGGATCTCGGCAGCCGGAAAGTCGTGGGGAATCCTCGTCATGCCGCGCTTTTTGGCTACCCGCCCAAGGAGACGGTGATGGACGAAGGAATGATTTCCGATCGGATACATCCGGAGGATTTGCCGCATGTCGCGGCCACCGTCGACGAGGCGAGGGAACGTCACACCCGCTATGACTGCGATTTCCGCATTGTCTGGCCGGACGGTTCGGTTCGATGGGTTTCGTCGATCGGAGATTTCCACTATGACGCCCATGGCACTCCGGTGCGCATGATCGGGGTGTTGCGGGACATTACCGACCGTAAACAGGCGGAGGAAGCGCTTCGCGATGCCGACCGGCAAAAGAACGAATTCATCGCCATGCTCGGACACGAACTCCGGAATCCGCTGGCGCCTATCCGGAATGCGGTTCATCTGATGCGCAAGCTGGATACTCCCGATCCCAATCTGCGGTGGGCGCGCGATGTGGTCGACCGGCAAGTCGATCATCTGGCTCGCTTGGTGAGCGATCTGTTGGATGTGTCGCGAATCGTACAAGGCAAACTCACGCTTCAAATCACTCTGGTCGATCTCGTGACGGTCATCAACCAGGCTGTCGAAACCAGTCAGCCGCTGATCGAGTCCAGACACCACACGCTTTCGGTCGCGATGCCCGAAGAGCCGGTGTATCTCGAAGGTGACCACGTGCGCTTGGTTCAAGTCGTTTCGAATCTTCTCGACAATGCTGCCAAGTACACGCCGGAAGGCGGCAGAATTTGGCTTGCCGCAGTCGCCGAGAACGGGGAAGCGATCATCTCCATCCGCGATACCGGCGAAGGAATCTCCAGCGCATTACTGCCCCATCTTTTCGATGCATTCACCCAAGCCGCGAGAACGCTGGACCGAGCGCAAGGCGGGCTCGGACTGGGTTTGATGATCGTTCAGAAAATCATCGAGATGCACGGGGGAAACGTCGAAGTCAAAAGCGAAGGGCTCGGCAAAGGCAGCGAATTCGTAATACGCTTGCCGCTCTGCGAGCAGGTGTGCGTGGTTCCCGGATTGTAGGATGCGGTTTGTGCCTCACCGCATCCTACGTTCTCGTTTCTTGATTACAAGTCAGTTTGTAGGATGTGGTGACCGAAGTGAACCGCATCGATTGCGAACGATGCGCTTCCAATCGCAAACGGTCGCTTTAGTCGCGACCCTTCCTTCGTCAGCACATCCTATAGACGAGGCTCAATGCAGCTTGATCTTCGGCCTCAATCTCCGCCGGAAGAATCCCGAGACCATCAGCATGCTGACCCGGATCGGTCCGAATAGCGCCAGTTGGTGCATCTTGTAGAGCGAAAGGTAAACCAGCCGGGCTATCAGGCCCTCGATCATCACCGTGCCCATCAGATTGCCCATCAGATTGCCGACGGTGCTGTATTTGCCGAGCGATACCAGCGAGCCGTAGTCCTTGTATCGGTAGGTGAGCATGGACTTGCCCTCCAGTTTTCGACGGAGATTCTTCAGGACGAGGGTGGCTTGCTGATGGGCGGATTGGGCGCGTGGCGGAACGGTGGAGTTTTTTTCCGGCCAAGGGCAGGCGGCGCAGTCGCCGATGGCGAAGATGTCGTCGTCGACGGTGGTTTGCAGGGTGGGGCGGACCACGACCTGGTTGATCCGGTTGGTTTCGAGATCCGTGATGGTCTTGAGAAAATCGGGTGCTTTGACGCCGGCAGCCCAGACTTTCAGCGCCGCCGGGATGAATCGGCCGCTTTGGGTCTTCATGCCTTCCTTGGTAACTTCCACCACGCGCTCGCCGAGATGGACCTGAATGCCGAGTTTTTCCAGCTGTTTGAGCGTGGATTTGGAGAGGCGCTCGGGCAGTTCCGGGAGCAATCGGTCGGCGGCCTCGATGATGTGAATCTGGAGGTCGGACGGCTTCACGTTATCGAGCCCGTAGGCGCTCAATAGCCGTGTGGCCTGATGAAGCTGGGCGGACAGCTCGATGCCCGTGGCGCCTCCGCCGACGATGGCGACGTCCAATTGACCGGTTTCCTTGACGCCTCCGGTGGCGTGGGCGTGGAAATACGCTTCCAGCAGCCGGTTTTGGAACTGTTCCGCCTGGTCGGTGGTATCCAGGAACAGGCAATGTTCGGCCACGCCGGTGATGCCGAAATCGTTGCAGATGCTGCCCACGGCGATGACCAGCATGTCGTAGGGATGGGTGCGGGGCGGCATGATTTCTTCGCCCTTTTCGTTCACCATCGCCGCCAGATGGACTTGTTTGTTGGTGCGATCGAGACCGTCCATGCGGCCCAATACGTACCGGAAACCGTTGCTGCTCGCCTGGGCTAGATAATCCAGTTCGTCGTCGTGGGAATCCAGGGTGCCGGCGGCCACTTCGTGCAGCAGCGGTTTCCAGATGTGAGTGCGGCTGCAATCGATCAGCGTGATATCGGCCTTCTTCCGGCCAAGGCTCTTGCCGAGCTGCGTAACCAGTTCCAGACCGCCGGCGCCGCCGCCGACCACCACGATCCTGGGCCGGTTTTCACTTGTTTTAGATTCGCTCATATCCTCTCCCCCCTTTTTTAATAGATGACTGATCTAAGACTGGAATAAGCCGGTCTTGCCCCCTTGAAAGGGCGGTACCCGTTCCCGGCATTTTCGCGTCTTGCCGAAAATGTGATGCTTATCCCGTGCGTAATTCTTTTCCGGTGCTTTGCTTGGTATAAGCATCCGTCTGAAGCGGCGTTGATGGGACGGCTGCGTAAATCCGCTGAAACAATCGATGAGTCTACGCTGTTATCGATGGCGAATTGATCGGTATGCCAAAACCGCTAGTCCAAACTGTGATAGCGGAAAAATGCGACATCGAGCGCCTCCCGAATATTCGCTGAAGCCGGCTCCCCCGGCCCGCTGGCGGTCCGGATTGAGTCGCGCCGATGACGGATTACCGTGAGATGTTCGGCCGCTGCGGATTCTGCCACAGCCGAAGGTCCGATGTCTTTAATCCGGTGTGCGTCGAGGAACGCGGTGGATGTTCGTCTTAGCCCTTGCTAATATTCGAGCATAGGATTTGGTTATCGGTTGGCTGAAGAACTAGCGATGAGTCGGTTTGTCTTACGGACGTTAATCAGATGTGTGCCCCACAGGATTTTGTGCTGAATTCCGAGTTTCCAAATCCCATTCCCGATTGGAGCGACCAAATTCCTGTTCCGCTCGTTACTATTCGACTGGCCGATCAAAAGCTGCTTTTTCTCAATCGCCCGGCTCGCGAACTTTTCGGCGATACCGTCAAACCCGGACTCGATGCGTCGGTGCTGTTCGACGACCCTAATGCTCTGCGGCAGTTGCTCGAATCGGTGTGCTCTGACAAGAAGACGGTCCGTTCGGAGGCGCTTCTTAAGAACGCGTCGAACAAACACCATAAGTATTCGATCGACGCAAGCGCGGCCGAGCTGGACGGCGAGCCTATCGCCGTGTTGTCCTTGATCGATGTGCCCGCCTATATACCCCAGCCGGAAGAAGCCGAGTTTCGTTCCAACATCGCTTTGTGGCGGGGGGTGTTCGACCAGGCGGCCGTCGGGATCGCTTTGTTGGATACGAATTTTCGGTTTATCGAGGTGAATCGGCGTTGGTTGGAACTGTTCGGATACACCGCCGACGAAATGAGCGCGTTATCTCCGAGCGATCTCATTTCCTCGGAAGACAGTTTCGTATCGCGCGAACGAGCCGAGGCGCTTTTGGGCGGTGAAGTCGACCAATACCGGGGAGAGAAGCGTTTGGTCCGAAAGGACGGAAGCGTATTCTGGGGCGATTTGTCCGCGAGCATGCTGCGGGACGGGAAAGATACGGTATCCGTGATTTTAA
>NZ_JBDIVO010000184.1:0-9385 GCF_039794385.1 Methylocaldum sp.
GACCTACTCGGTGACGCAGAGCTCGTAGGCCGACAAACCCGCCGCCATGCTGAATCGTTCGTTAAAGCCAGGCGCCGACGAGAAGGAGTACGCCCAAAGCGCCGGCTATTCCGGCGACGGTCAGCGAGGCGGCGGAGCCGGACAGGACGGCCGCGCTGATGACAAGGGCGCCGCCGGTGATTCCGGTCAGCGTGCGCCGCCGGTTCTGGGTGATTTCCCGATGGATCTGTTCGAGTTCCCGCGACTGGAAAGTCACCGTCAGCTTTCCGGTTGCCGCGTTTTCCAGCATCCGATGGATCAGCATGGGCATCTCGGGCCAGCTTTCCGCCCATTCCGGAAGCTGCGACTGGATTTTTCTCAGGCCGGCTTTGGGTCCCATTTCGTCCTTGAACCAACGTTCCAGAAATGGTTTGGCGGTCTGCCAAAGATCGAGGTCCGGATAGAGGTCGCGCCCGAGTCCTTCGATATTCAGCAGGGTTTTTTGGAGCAGCACCAGTTGCGGCTGCACTTCCATATCGAAGCGGCGGGCCACCTGGAACAGCCGCAATAACAAATGGCCGTAGGAGATGTCCTTTAACGGTTTTTCGAAGATCGGTTCGCTCACGGCGCGTACGGCGGACTCGAATTCCTCGACGCGGGTGGTTTTGGGAATCCATCCCGATTCGATATGCATCTCCGCGACACGGCGGTAGTCGCGGTTGAAAAAGGCCAGAAGATTTTCGGCGACGTAACGCTTGTCTTCCCGTGAAATGCTCCCAACGATGCCGAAGTCGACGGCAATGTACTGAGCGGGCGGCGTGACGAAGATATTGCCGGGGTGCATGTCGGCATGGAAGAAGCTGTCCCGCAGCACCTGCGTGAAGAAGATTTCCACTCCTCGTTCCGCCAGAAGCTTGAAATCGACGCCTTCGCGTTTCAAGGTTTCCACGTCGCTGACCGGAATGCCCGATATGCGTTCCATGACCAAGACCTGCCGCCGCGTGTACGGCCAATAGATCTTGGGAATGTAAAGTATCTCGGAATCCTCGAAACGGCGCCGCATCTCGGCGGCATTGGCCGCTTCACGGACCAGATCGAGTTCGTCCAGAATGGTCTTTTCGAATTCGGCGACGACCTCGATCGGCCGAAGACGCTTGGCGTCGCTCCAGAAGCGCTGCGCGAGCCGAGCCAACTCGTACAGCAAGGCGATGTCCGAGCGGATCTGCTTTTCGATGCCGGGTCTAAGCACCTTGACCACTACATCCTGACCGTCGTGCAGCCGCGCGGCGTGTACCTGCGCCACCGAGGCCGAAGCGAGCGGCGTCTCTTCGAATTCGGCGAAAACCAGGCTGACCGGCTGTCCCAATGCCTGCTCGACGATGGCTTTGGCATCGCTGCCGGGGAAAGCCGGCACGCGGTCCTGAAGCTTGATCAATTCTTCGGCGATGTCGTCCGGCAGGAGATCCCGGCGGGTGGACAGGGTTTGGCCGAATTTGACGAAAATGGGACCCAAGTCTTCCAACGTTCGGCGGATCCGAACGCCGCGCGGTTCGTCTTTGGCGCCCAGCCAATAGTTCGGGGAAAGGGTGCCGACAAAGCGGATCGGCCGAAACAGGTGAGTGGCCAGCACCAATTCGTCCAGGCCGTGACGCACCAGCACGCGTTGAATGTGCAGCAAACGCCGGATCTGTTTCGGTCGAATCACGGGCGAGATGTTCCTAGGCAGCGGATTCGGAAGACGAGGAATCAGACGGCAGCGAGCACCGAAGCCGCTCTATCCGGGCTTTGAGGCGGTCGAAATCGGCGCGAAGCCGGTCGACTTCGGCGTAAAAGGCGTCAGCCTCGAATTGCGCCGGCAATTCCCGGCTTTCTTCCTGCCAATATTCAGCAAGGTCGAGTCTTAAGGTGTTCAGGGAATCTTTGGTCCAACCGAGCCCCGAGCGAACAAGGTCGAAGCAGGCGGAGGCGAAGGCTCGGCCGGTATATTGGGCAAGGTGGGCCTCCCAGTCGACGTCCAGCTTCTCGAACAGCGCCTGGAAGCGGCGCGCCGTGTCCATGTCGCCGTCGATTTCGATGTCGCCGGAAGAGAGGAGTTGCCTGGCCGGTTCGCCGAACCTGAGCTTGGCAAAGGCCGGAATCGAACCGGCCAGAGTAACGTCCGGCCGGCCGCCGAAATCGCCGAGAATTTGTACGTCCGAATCGGTCGGGCAGAAATAAATCGACAGCTCGAACGGATGCAGTCGAAGCTCGATGACTTTGCCCGCGATCGGGGCCAGTAGTTCTCTGTTGCCTGAATCCAGGCTCAAATAGTGCGCGACCGCACGCTCCAGCGCTTCGGCAAGAATACCGGCCAACACCGGATGACGAGCCATCACGGTCAGACCTTATAGCCCCGGTGGACGGCGACGACGCCGTGGGTCAGGTTGAAGTATTCACAACGTTCAAAACCGGCTTCGAGCATCAGCTGCTTGAGCTTTTCCTGGTTGGGATGCATCCGGATGGACTCGGCCAGATATTTGTAGCTTTCGGCATCGTTGGCAATGAATTTGCCGAGCATCGGCAGGACCTTGAACGAGTAGAGATCGTAGACCTTTTTGAACAGATCCCCCTGCGCTTCGGAGAATTCCAGTATGATCGCCCGCCCGCCCGGCTTCAAGACGCGGTGAATCGAGCGAAGCGCGACCTCCTTGTGGGTTACGTTGCGTAGACCGAACGCGATGCAGACGCAATCGAAATAATTGTCCGGGAACGGCAGCTTTTCGGCGTCGATCTGCGCATAGCTGACGTTGTCGACCACGCCCTCGTCGATCAGCCGGTCGCGGCCGCGCTTCAACATCTCGGCATTGATGTCGGAAAGAACGACACGGCCGTTCGGACCGACCCGTTTCTGGAAGAGAGACGTCATGTCTCCGGTGCCGCCTGCAAGATCCAGAACCTTTTCGCCGGAGCGCACGTGGCTCAGCTGCAGGGCGATCCGCTTCCAAATACGATGAATACCCAAAGACATGAGGTCGTTCATGACGTCGTACTTGCCCGCGACCGAGTCGAATACGGCCTTGACCATTCTGGCCTTTTCGTTCGCGGGAACCTCACGGAAGCCGAAGTGGGTGGTTTTTTGATCGTTCATTCGTAAGTGGCCGGATGGTTTCTTGATGATCGCCTGGCGAGATATGTGTTGATCTTATACTTCAGCGTGGATCGGGACGTGATCTAAATCACCTTCTCGGCGCCTTTATCGGCTCCGAAGCGCCTCGGTTCGACGTTCGTATCCCGCTTGCTCCAGTTTTTTCAAATACTCGTTCCAGAGTTCCGCCTGATGCACGCCCAGATTGTACAGCATCTCCCAAGTGTAGATCCCGCTATCGTGGCCGTCGCTGAAGCTGGGGGCGATGGCGTAATTGCCCACCGGCCGGATCGCCGTGATGGTGACATCCTCTTTCCCGAGCTGGAGGACCTCCTGGCCCGGTCCGTGGCCACGAACCTCGGCGGACGGCGAATAAACCCGCAGGTATTCGCAGGGCAGTTCGAAGCGGGAACCGTCTTCAAACGCGATTTCGAGTACCCGCGATTTTTGATGGAGCTTGATCTCGGTGGGCAGGGGCGCAGCCATGGCGGGACTGCCGGTTAAAGGATATAGCGGCTCAGGTCTTCGTCCTGGGCCAGCTCGGACAAATACCGGTCGACATACTGGGCGTCGATGACCACGGACTTTCCGGCATGATCCGGCGCTTCGTAGGAGATCGTTTCCAGAAGCCTTTCCAATACGGTGTGCAGCCGTCGGGCGCCGATATTCTCGGTGCGCTCGTTCACTTCCCAGCTAATCTCGGCGATCCGGGCGATGCCGTCCTGAGTGAACTCCAGTTCGACGCCTTCGGTGGCGAGCAACGCGGCGTACTGTTCGGTCAAGGAACTGGCCGGTTCGGTCAGGATGCGGATGAAATCCTCCACGGTCAGTGCGTTCAGCTCCACCCGAATGGGCAATCGCCCCTGAAGCTCCGGAATGAGGTCGGAGGGCTTCGACAGATGGAATGCGCCGGAGGCGACGAACAGGATGTGATCGGTCCGGACCATGCCGTATTTGGTGCTCACGGTGGAACCTTCCACCAAGGGCAGCAGGTCGCGCTGCACGCCTTCGCGCGAAACATCCGGGCCTCCGTACTCGCCGCGCTTGCAGATCTTGTCGATCTCGTCGATGAATACGATGCCGTTTTGCTCCACCGACTCTACGGCGCGCAACTTGATGTCCTCCTCGTTGATCATCTTGGCCGACTCTTCCTCGCGAAGGAGCTTGAGCGCATCCTTGACCCGCAACTTGCGAGTGCGCGTGCGTCCGGTGTGCAGGTTCTGGAACAGGCTCTGGAGCTGATTGCTCATTTCTTCCATGCCGGGCGGCGCCATGATTTCCACGCCGATCGGTGCGGCGCTGACTTCGATCTCGATTTCTTTTTCATCGAGTTCGCCGTTACGGAGCTTTTGCCGGAATTTCTGGCGTGTCGCCGATTCCGGGGCCTGTCCTTCTCCGCCCCAGCCCGAGCCGCCGGGCAGCAAAGCGTTCAAAATCCGTTCTTCGGCCGATTCTTCGGCATGGGTTCGTACCTTCGCCATCTCGGTTTGGCGCGTCATTTTTACCGCGGCATCGACTAGGTCGCGAACGATGGATTCCACATCGCGTCCGACGTAGCCGACCTCGGTGAACTTGGTCGCTTCCACCTTGATGAACGGCGCGTTGGCAAGCCGCGCGAGGCGGCGGGCGATTTCGGTCTTGCCGACGCCGGTCGGACCGATCATGAGGATATTCTTGGGCGTGATCTCTTCGCGGAGCGCGGGTTCGATTTGCATACGCCGCCAACGGTTGCGCAAGGCTATGGCGACCGCGCGTTTGGCGGCGGCTTGACCGACGATGTGTTTGTCCAATTCGTGGACGATTTCTCGGGGAGTCATGTGCGTCATGGGTGTTCGTGCAGTTCCCGTTGCATGTCCAGTTCTTCGATAACCAGATTGCGGTTGGTATAAATGCAGATATCGGCGGCAATTTGCAGCGACTTTTCGACGATGTCGACAGCGCCCAATTCGGTATTTTCCAACAGTGCGCGGGCGGCTGCCTGGGCGAAGGGCCCTCCGGACCCGATCGCGATGAGGCCGTTTTCCGGTTCGATGACGTCGCCGTTGCCGGAAATGATCAAGGATGCTTTCGAATCGGCGACGGCAAGCAAGGCTTCCAGCCGGCGCAGCATTCGGTCGGTGCGCCAGTCCTTCACCAATTCGACCGCCGCTTTGGTCAGGTTGCCGCGCTGCTTTTCCAATTGGCCTTCGAAGCGCTCGAATAAGGTGAACGCATCGGCGGTTGCGCCGGCAAAACCCGCGAGCACGCGGCCGTGATAGAGCCGGCGGACCTTGCGGGCATTACCTTTCATGACGGTGTTGCCCATAGTCACCTGGCCGTCGCCGCCGATGACCACTTTGTCGCCGCGGCGGACGGACACGATGGTAGTGCCGTGAAACTGTTCCACAAAATTGCCTGCTTAGAGAAAACCGCCATTGTACACCATCCGGCTCGCCGCGGCCGCCGGCCGAAGCGGGCGCTCGGTTTTTTAGATTCTGCAAAGGATGGAATCGTGCGAGATAATGGCGAACTATTTTTTATTTTCAGCGACAGTTATGAGCCAGTTACCTTCGATACGCCTCAAGAAAAATGAAGAACGACGCCTGCGCGGGGGCCATTCGTGGATTTTCAGCAACGAGGTGGATATCTCGGCGACGCCGCTCAAGATTTTCGGGGCGGGTGATTTGGCTATCGTGGAGAGTTCACGCGGGCAAGTCTTGGGCATCGCCTACGTCAACCCGGCGTCGCTGATATGCGCCCGTCTTTTGACTCGGGACGTGCACGCGGAGATCGATCAGGCCTTCTTTGAACAGCGCTTGAAGCGCGCCCTGCAATTACGAGAACGGGTGTTTTCCAAGCCTTTTTACCGGCTGGTATACGGCGAAAGCGACGGGATCCCCGGGGCGGTGGTCGATCGTTTCGGCGATGTGTTCGTCATTCAGACGAATACGGCCGGCATGGAGAAGCTTCAGGAACCTCTGGCGGCTGCGATCGAGGCTTTGTTCGGCCCGAGCGCCATTGTCTTGAAAAACACGTCCAGCCTCAGAGCCTTGGAAGGACTCGAGACTTACACGCGCATCGTCAAAGGTGCTCTGGAGGAGGCAATCGAAATCGAAGAAAACGGCGCACGATTTCAGGTTGATCCGGTCGGCGGCCAAAAAACCGGCTGGTTTTTCGATCATCGCGAGAGCCGGGCCGTGTTGGCGAAGCTTTCACGCGGTCTGCGCGTACTGGACCTTTTTTCATACAGCGGGGCGTGGGGCGTGCAGGCGGCGCTCGCCGGAGCGGGAAGGGTCGACTGCGTGGACGGCTCGGAGGCCGCTTTGGCCTTGGCGGCCGAGAATAGCCGGCTCAATGGTGTTATGGAGAAAATGCAGTTCGTCAAGGACGATGTGTTCGAATTTTTGAAGCGGGCAAGGGAGGAACGGCTGCGCTACGACGTGATCGTGCTCGACCCTCCGGCTCTGATCAAGCGCAAGAAAGATGTCGGTCAAGGCGTAGAAGCGTACCGGCGGCTGAATCAAGGCGCGATCCAGGTATTGGCTCCGGGCGGCATACTGGTATCCGCATCCTGTTCATTTCACTTGCAGCGGGAGACTCTGCACGATCTTTTGCGGGCGACGGCGAGAAGTTTGGATCGCCATCTGGTCTTCTTCGGACGCGGTGGACAGGCGCCCGATCATCCCGTGCATCCCGCGATTCCAGAGACCGAATATCTGAAAACCTTTTTCTGCCATATCGGCGAGAGCTTATGAACCCTGCATCGGCGCGGAGGACATCGGGTTGGGCGGGATACGCTCGGGGGATGCCTGACTGGTTTGCGTCAGCAAGCGGCTGAGGAATTTTCGGCCGGATGCCGTGCCGAATAGCCCGCCAAAGACAAGCGCCGTCAGCAACAACGTTATCACGAGGGTTACCGGGAATGTGACGGCGAATTCGAAGTGTAGTTTCTTCTTCTGATCCTCATTGCCCGCTTGCGCTGCGGACGCGGCGGATTCCATAACGGCCAGCCGGGTCCGGGCCGATTGAAGTGCCTCTCTGAGCTGGTTGCCTTCCTCCTCCATGTCACGCAGTCTGGCTTGCAGCGCCATCAGTTCGTCGCCATGCTGGCGGCGCACGGTGTCCAACTCGGGATTGTTTCGAGCTCCGGCATTTTTGGCATGTTCCGCCAAGAGGAGCTCATAATTTTCGCGCAAGGATAGTAGCGCGGCTTCTCGATCGCTTGCCAGTTCGCGAGCCTTTTCGAGTTCTGCTTTCAAAGAGTCGATCTCTCCCTTGGCCTTTAGCAATCGCTCTTCAGCCTGCTGATACTTTTCTGTGACGGATGCGACAGACGAAACAATATCGCCGGCTTTGGTCAACTGCTTTTCCAACGCATGGGTTCGAGAAACCGCTTCTGCGGCCGTGTTTTCGGATGCCGCCAAACGCTCGGCGAGATCCCGTTCCCGTAAAAGACTTTCTTGTATTGTTGCTTCGAGTTCCCGCAGCCGGCGCTGCAATGCGGCCGACTGGTCTTCCGAATCCCGGCTTTTCTTCCGCTCAGAGGAGAGTAGCGCATCCAATGTCGGTGCATGGTCCATTGAAGAAATTGGACCGAGCGATTCGCTCTCCCGAGACGCTGGCTCCGCAAGCGGGGCAGTATCGAGAGTGGTTCGGGTTTCTTCCGAATCTTCGGTTCGGCCGCCTTCGTAGTCCGCCGTCTCATACAGACCGGACAATAGCCCTTCTTGTCGAGTTGAATCCTGGGCGATGTCAGTGTCCATTTCGAATGTTGTCAAATCGGACTGCCCCGGCTGAGATGCCGAGTACGTTGGGGCGGTCGACGAGCGGGAGGGAGACCATTTTGTCGCTTCGACGACCAAGTGATCCCGTGGCACGTTGCCGATACCGCCGGCCAGCACGTGAGCCTCGAAGCCGTACCGAATTAGCAGGAAAGCGGAAGCCTCGCTGAGCCGTCCGTCTTCGCAAACCAAAAGGTATTTGCCTTGCCGGTTCAGGGTGGGAAGCATCACCCGCAGTGAAAAGAACGGAATATTAAGGCTTCCCGGCAAGCGGCCCTGCTCGTAGACATCCGGCGCTCGGACATCCAGCCATACCGCATCGCGACTGGCCATTCTTTGGGCGGTTTCGAAGTCGACATGAGATATCACCGGTTCCTTAAGGAGCTTGATAAAACTGGCTTTGTCCAGTCTCAGCAAAATGCCGTCGGTCACCATAGTGACCGTCACATTGCGCGGGTCTCCGGAAATGAGGGAATCCTCGCCGAAGGTATCGCTGATTTTTAGCGTGGCCAGCTTGATCTCTTTGGCGAGCCGCGACGGCTTGCGGGTTAGGGCGCAGCGTCCTTTCTTGATGATGTAATAAAAGTCGCCGGGGTCGCCTTGACGGCAAATGACATCGCCCGCTTTGACTTCAATTTCTTCGAGACTGCGAAGAATGGCCTGAATGTTCGCCGGAGACAGGCGCTGAAAGAGCGGCGACTTGAGCAGCGCCGTCATCCAGTCGCGCGTGGGTTCCTCCGGAATGTCGCTGACCTTGTACGTAGGCACGTCTCGGTTGAGTTCCTCCTGTTGGTTTATGATTTCCGGTTTGATCCTGACGTATCTGACGGTATCGTTCGCAACAGCCGAAACTTTGCGCGGAATCTGGTGGGCCAGGGCGAATCGGGCCGTATCCGTGCCGCCACTGATCGAATCCATTTCGACTCCCCCTGCCTGCAGCGATATCGTGCCGCTCAACAGGTACACGAACTCGTTCTTCGTTTCTCCTTGTCGAAAGAGAATGGAGCCTTTCGGCGCCTCATCGATCCGGATCTGTGAGCAGAGCTGCTCGAATCGGCTATCCGAGAGCGTATTCAGTGGAATCAGGCGGCGCAATTCCTGTGCATCAGAGGCGCTCAAGGCAGGGGGCATGTTCGTGTTGCTAGAGTATTCGAATTTGTGGACTTCGAGCATCGATCGTTTCCGGCATCCGAGCCGATAGCATTGTTGTTCGGTTTTCCTACGCTTCCATATAATAGACCATCCCTCCGTAAGCACTTTGTGATGTCTATCAATTATCGTTGGCCAAGGATCCGGGCCATTCAATCTTCTTGAAACGACCGAGGTATAACGAATGAGCGATAACCGTCGATTGCTTCCGCTTTTTTTGGCCGGTCTGCTGTTATTTCTGAATGCAGCGTATGCGGCCTGGCCGACCAGCGTGGATGGCCAACCCCTGCCTAGCCTTTCGCCTATGCTGAAGAAGGCGACGCCGGCTGTGGTGAATATTTCGACGCGTACGCAGATTCAAGAAGCCGAGCAT
>NZ_JBDIVO010000185.1:0-9381 GCF_039794385.1 Methylocaldum sp.
CGTAGCGCGCCGCGTTCCACAGCTTGTTGCAGAAATTGCGGTAGCCCTCGACCCGGCCCATGTCGAATTTGATGTCGCGCCCGGTGGAGGCCAGGGAGGCGAAGGTGAAGCGTAGGGCGTCGCAGCCGTACGCGGCGATGCCTTGCGGGAACTCCTTGCGGGTCCGCGTTTCGATTTTCTGAGCCATTTGCGGTTGCATGAGGCCGCTGGTGCGCTTCTGCACCAAATCCTCCAGGCTGATGCCGTCGATGATGTCCAGGGGATCCAGCACGTTGCCCTTGGATTTCGACATTTTCTGGCCTTCCGCATCGCGCACCAGACCGTGCACGTAAACCGTCCTGAACGGCACTTGCGGGCTGCCGTCCGGGTGTTTCATGAAGTGCATGGTCATCATGACCATGCGCGCCACCCAGAAGAAAATGATGTCGAAGCCGGTCACCAGTACGTCGGTGGGATGGAAGGTCTTCAATTCCGGCGTCTGGTCCGGCCAGCCCAGAGTCGAGAACGTCCAAAGAGCGGAGGAGAACCAGGTGTCGAGTACATCCTCGTCCTGGCGCAGTTTCAGGCCGGCGTCCAGGCTGTACTTGGAGCGCACTTCGGCCTCGTTGCGGCCTACGTAGACGTTGCCGTGGTCGTCGTACCAGGCCGGGATGCGGTGACCCCACCACAATTGCCGGGAGATGCACCAGTCCTGAATGTCGCGCATCCAGGAGAAATAAAGATTTTCGTACTGCTGGGGCACGAAGCGAATGCGGCCGTCTTCCACCGCTTCGATGGCGGGTTTCGCCAGTTCCTTGGCGCTGACGTACCACTGATCGGTGAGCCACGGCTCGACGACTACGCCGGAACGGTCGCCGCGCGGCACTTTCAGCGTGTGCGGCTCGATTTTCTCCAATAGCCCTGATCGGTCGAATTCGTCCACGACTCGCTTGCGCGCTTCGAAGCGGTCCAGGCCGGCATAAGCTTCCGGAGCTTTTTCCCCGTGCGCGCCGGCATAACCCTCGAAGGTGAGCACGGTGAATTCGTGCAGGATTCGGGCATCCTTGTCCAGTACGTTGATCAGCGGCAGGTTGTGGCGTTTGCCTACATCGTAGTCGTTGAAGTCGTGGGCCGGCGTGATTTTCACGCAGCCGGTGCCGAACGCGGGGTCGACGTATTCGTCGGCGACGATGGGGATTTCCCGGTTCGTAATCGGCAGCCTGACAGTCTTGCCCACCAGGTGCTTATAACGCTCGTCCTCCGGGTGCACCGCCACGGCGGTATCGCCCAGCATGGTTTCCGGCCGGGTGGTGGCGACGACAAGATGACCCGAGCCGTCCGCCAGCGGGTAGCGGAAGTGCCATAAGCTGCCTTTTTCCTCCTCGCTCTGCACTTCCAGGTCGGAGATGGCGGTATGCAGCTTGGGGTCCCAGTTCACCAGGCGCTTGCCGCGGTAAATCAATCCGTCGTCGTAGAGGCGCACGAAGGCTTCCTGCACGGCGCGGGAAAGTCCCTCGTCCATGGTGAAGCGCTCCCGGCTCCAGTCGACCGACGAGCCTAGCCGGCGCAATTGCCGGGTAATGGTTCCGCCGGATTCGGCCTTCCATTTCCAAACCTTTTCGAGGAACTTCTCGCGGCCTAAGTCGTGGCGAGTGAGGTTCTGAGCCGCCAATTGCCGTTCCACCACCATTTGCGTGGCGATGCCGGCGTGGTCGGTGCCGACCTGCCAGAGGGTGTTGTAGCCTTGCATGCGATGGTAGCGGATCAAGGCGTCCATGATGGTGTTGTTGAATCCGTGGCCCATGTGCAGACTGCCCGTCACGTTCGGCGGCGGAATCATGATGCAGTACGGCGTTCCGTTCCCGCTGGGCGCGAAATATCCGCTTTCCTCCCAGAATTTGTACCATCGCGATTCTATGGAATGAGGCTCGTAGGTTTTATCCATGACGTGTTCTGTTGTTTAGGGATGGCCAATCGCGGGATTGGCGCAAGACGATCGATCTCGAATTATATTGAAAACTTAGCTGATCGAGGCTTCAGTCGGAGCTATCCAAGCGATGCGTCTGAATGGTATGGCCTTGATCCGTATAGAACCGGTATCGGCGGCGGCCCGCCTGTTTTACCGTTTCGTCCTGGTCGACAAGTTCGACCAGACGCTCGAATCGGTCGAGATCGGGCGGTATTTCGGCACTCAAATTGATCAGTACGTTCTTGGCAGCCTGCGGTGAGCTCCGGTGTCCGATGAGCACCGGCGTTTCGGCTTGGGCTGCGGAGGCATCGAGCCGTTCGTGGGCGACGAAACTGCCTTGCCGGAATGTCCATAGCAAATCGTCTAGCACCCGTTCTTCCTCTTCCGAAGCGGCATAAACGAAAACCGTGAGGTCTTGCTTGATGGCCTTCTCGGTAAGACGGCAGGCCATCAAGCGGCGGCTGTGAGCATCTCCGGTGGGCAGCACGTAGAAATCGATCCGGGTCATCGCGCTTGGTCGATCAGATACTGCACCAGCAGCGGCACAGGGCGTCCGGTCGCGCCTTTTTCATTGCCGGTTCTCCAGGCGGTTCCGGCGATGTCGACGTGAGCCCACGGATAGTCCTTGGCGAAGCGGGACAGGAAACAGCCGGCCGTGATCGTGCCGCCGTCGGGGCCGCCGATATTCGCGAGATCGGCGAACTTGGACTTGAGCTGCTCCTGATATTCGTCCCAAAGCGGCAGGCGCCATACCCGGTCCCAGGCTTTTTCGCCGGCTTCCGTCAGCGCTTGGGCTAGACCTTCGTTATTGCTCATCAAGCCGCTCGGATGACGGCCCAAAGCGACGATGCAGGCTCCGGTCAAGGTCGCGACGTCGATCACGGCGGCCGGCTCGTATTTCTTGGCGTAGGTTAGCGCGTCGCACAGCAGCAAACGGCCTTCGGCATCGGTATTCAGGATTTCGACGGTAAGGCCGGACATGCTGGTGACGATGTCGCCCGGCTTATTGGCTTTGCCGTCCGGGAGGTTTTCGGAAGCCGGGATCAATCCCACCACATTGAGCGGCAATTCGAGCTCGGCTATCGCCGAGAGCGCGCCGATCACGCTCGCGCCGCCGCACATGTCGTATTTCATTTCATCCATGTTGGCGGCCGGTTTCAGCGAAATGCCGCCGGCGTCGAAAGTGAGTCCCTTGCCGATCAGAACGAAAGGCTTGGCTTTCGACGAAGCGCCGGAATATTCCATGACGATGAGCCTGGCAGGCTGCTCGCTGCCTTTGGAGACGGACAGAAAGGCACCCATGCTCAAAGCTTCGAGATCGGACTCGTCGAATATTCGCACCTTGATTTTCCGGCTTTTCCCGACTTGCTCGGCTTGTTCCGCCAGATAGGTCGGCGTGCAGATGTTGCCGGGCAGATTGGCCAGATCCCTCGCGATGTTCATGCCGTTGGCGATGGCCAAGCCTTGTCTGATGCCCAGTTTGGCTTCCGCCGATTGATCCTCGCTGTCGAGCAGGAATTGGAGTTTGGATAGGCGTTGCGGCTTATCGTCCGCCTCTTTTTTCAAGCGCGTGAATTTGTATAGGTTTCCTTCCAATACCTCCACGGCTTGCCGGATTTTCCAAGCCAGATCGTACCCTTCGACCTCGGCTTCGTGGAGAAGGCTCACGGCAAGTTTTGCCCCCGAATCTTTCAGCGATTTCGCCGCTGCGGCCAAAACCTTGCGGTAGGCGGCGGGGGCCAATTCTCCCTTCTTGCCGAGACCGACGAGCAAAATACGTTCTATGTCGCTTTCGGGGATATGGTTTATCAATAGAACGTCGCCGACTTTTCCTTCGACGTCGTCGCGCTTGAGGAGCCTGGAGATCAAGCCTCCCAAGTGTTCGTCCAACCCGCTGCCTGCGGCGGTCAGTTTTCGTTTCTGGTGGAAGCCTAGAACTGCGCAGTTGGCGCTAAGCTTGATGAGCGATTCACATTTTGCCGAATAGTCCATGGTAGAATTTGTGGCTTGTTGCTTAAGGGATGGATTGTCGTAATTGACCGCAATTTTCAAGGGAGGGCCTCGAATCGTTAAAGCTTATTATGAAACCCCACCCTTTTAAACCGCTTCAATGGAGACGCCCTCCGATCATCTCGGTGCTCGACCGGATGGTGGCGGCGGAACTCGCCAAGACCTTAGGGGCCGTTCTCGGCGTTTTGGTCACGATCATCGTCAGCCGCAAATTTCTGAGTATTCTCGCCAAAGCCATCGAAGGCGAATTGTCAGGCGAAACCATATTTCAACTGCTCGGGCTCAAAATCCTGTCGGCAACCGCCCAGTTGCTTCCGGCTTCATTGTTCATGGCAACCTTGACTGTGTTGGGGCGCATGTATCGGGACCAGGAGATGTCGGTGCTGGCATCGAGCGGGGTGGGGTTGACCCGCATTTATCGGGCGATGAGCTGGATGGTGTTGCCGGTGACTCTCATTGCCGCCGTATTGGCGCTGCAGGTCATGCCGTGGTCCGAGCGACAGGCCCAGGCGCTCATGAAGAAGGACGAGAAAAGTGCCGACATACGCGGTATAAAACCGGGACGTTTCAACGAATTCAGCCAGGGCGACGTCGTGTTGTATGCGGAGGAGTTGAACGAAGACAACTCCATGCACAAGATCTTCGTGCAAAGCCGGCAGCGGGACAAAACCGGCGTAGTGATCGCCGAGAGCGGCCATCTAAGAAGAAACGAGTTGAACGAGCATTTCGTCGTTTTGCAGCAAGGCCGCCGTTATCAAGGAATACCCGGACGAGCTGATTTTATTATCAGCGAGTTTGAGGAATACGCGGTGCGCATCGATGGTCCAGAGGGTGAGACGGCATCGCTCAAGCGCGAAGCGTCGGATAGCATGGTGCTGTGGTATTCGCATACGCCACGGGAGTTGGCGGAGCTGCAGAAACGTTTGGCAGTGCCGTTCGGCGTGCTCTTTCTGAGCTTTTTGGCCGTTCCGCTCGCGAAAATCGCGCCGCGTAGCGGTGTCTACGGGAACGTGTTTACGGCCTTTCTGATTTATATCGTTTACGAGAATGCTCAAAAGATTACTCAGGGTCTTCTGATGACCGAGAAGATACCGCTTTGGCTGAGCTATTCCGGCGTTTATTTCTTTTTGCTCATCATTACCGGGGTCTTGTTCATTCGAAATCTCGGCTTTAGCTGGATCGTTCAGGTAGCCAGGGAAAAGGTCGGGTTATGAGAACGCTGAGCCGATATATTGCAGGAGAAGTGGTCAAGGGATCGCTGATCGCCGTGTTGATATTGTTAGCGCTCCTCAATTTTTTCACCTTTGCGGATGAATTGGGCGATCTGGGGCAGGGGAATTACGGCCTGGCGAGTATCGTTCAGTATCTGATCCTGACCTCGCCTCGCAATTTTTACGAGCTGATGCCTTCCGCGGCATTGGTCGGAAGCCTGGTAACCTTGGGAGCCTTGGCCAACAATCGGGAGCTGGTGGCCATGCAGGCCGCTGGAGCCTCACGTCTGCACATCATCGGGGCAGTGCTGGCGGGGGGCATGATGCTGGTTTTCATTTCGCTCGGGATCGGCGAATACATCGCTCCGGTAGCGGAGCGCGCGGCGCATACGCTTAAGGCTACCGCATTGCAAAAGCAGATCGCATCGAGAACGAAGTATGGATTTTGGGTGCGGGACGGCGATGTATTCATCAATATCCGCCAAATCGAACGGCCCGAAAACTTGGGCGATATCAATATCTTCAAACTGGATGGGACAGAGAAACTCCATTCGGCCACGCATGCCGACAAAGCCGTTTACGATGGGAAGCAGTGGCGATTGGATAATATTTTCGAGAGCCAATTTCTAGCCGACGGAATCGTCACCGAGCAAAAGGCGTATGCTGATTGGTCTTCGGTGCTAGCACCGAATCTGCTGAATGCGTTCGTGATCAGTCCGGAAAACCTATCGGCTTACGAACTGGCGAGATACATCCGGTATCTGAAGGAGAACGAACAGCAATCGGCGTTCGTCGAACTGGCATTCTGGGGAAGAATCGTGAACCCGGCGGTTACTCTGGTCATGCTGCTCGTAGCCGCCCCTTTTGTACTGCCGGTGCGGCGAGAAGTCGGCACGGGGCAGCGTATCGTGGTAGGCGTCGTCATCGGGTTGGGTTTTTATTTGTTTGACCGCACTTTCGGTCACTTGGGGCTGATTTATGAGATGAATCCGATATTTGCGGCTTTCTTTCCGACAGTGCTGGCGCTCACGGGTGCTTTGGTCGCGATTTTCCGGCTTCGCCTAACTTAGATTGGAGATGTGGGTTAGATAAAGGGCAAGAAGTCGCGGCCGCTTCCGTCGGCATCGATTAAGCCCACAGCGAAACCGGAGTGTAAGCTATCGAGGGCGATTCGAATAACCCGTTCCAGACCTTCCACCAGGGAATAGTGCTTCAAATCGGCGACTGTCACCCAGCGGGCGTCGGAAACATCGGTGGCGGGCTTTGGTGTGAAGCTCTCCGGATTTTTCAACGTTGCGACAAAATCGACGATGACATAATGAAACTCGCCGATCATCCGCTCGACCAGAGCAATTACGGGGCCCAGCTCTGCCTCGATCCCGGTTTCTTCCAGTATCTCGCGCCGGCAGCATTGGACGAGCGTCTCGCCGGGTTCCTGTTTACCGCCCGGAATCGACCACAGTCCCAAGGCGGGTTGTTTTCCTCTGCGGATCAGAAGAACTCGCTCGGATGCATCAAAAACGACAGCACCAACGCCGACGGCCGATTGAGGTGGTCCGCACCTTGTAGAGGTGATGTCCGGCTCCGGAGGCGTCATTCTAGCGGTAATGCGCTAAAGTCCGCGTCCGAGGCGTTGGCGAACCGGCGAGTAGAGCCGGTGCGTATCGATTAGGCGGATTCATTGTGCGATACGAGATCATTCGGTAGAGGAGAAGTTTATGCGGGCTCCCGCCATCGAGGTTCGTGGTCTTAACAAGCGCTTTGGCTCGGTGACGGCTGTGGACGGAATTTCTTTCGCGGTACCGGAAGCAAGCACTTGTGCCTTACTCGGCGGCAATGGAGCAGGAAAGACGACCACTCTGGCGATGTTGTTGGGACTCTTGTTGCCATCTTCTGGGAGTATTCGGATCATGGGCGTGGATATGATCAAGAATCGGTATCCCGCGCTGTCCCGCATGAATTTTACCTCTCCCTACGTCGATTTGCCGCATCGGCTTACGGTGAAACAGAATCTCGACGTTTATGCCCGTCTCTACGGCGTTCGGCATCGAGCCGCGTGCTTGCGGTCTCTTGCGGAGCGTTTCGATCTAGAAGCATTGATGAACCGCGCCTACGGTTCCCTTTCGGCCGGGCAGCGTACCCGCGTCGCCTTAGCCAAAGCGCTCTTGAACGAGCCCGAAGTGTTGCTGATGGACGAGCCGACTGCTTCCCTGGACCCGGCTTCGGCGGATACGGTCCGAACCTTGCTGAAAGCCTATCAGGAAAAATCCGGGGCCACAGTTCTGCTCGCTTCCCATAATATGCAGGAGGTGGAGCGGCTATGCGATAACGTCTTGATTCTCAAGCAAGGGCGTATCGTAGATCGGGATACGCCCGCGATGCTGGTGCAGAAATACGGACGAGACAGTCTGGAGCAGGTTTTCATCGATATCGCGCGCGACCAAGATCGCCAGTCCGCTTAGTGTAGCGTGTATACATGTATATGAGCTTGCAACGTGTTTTCGCCTTGGTCATGCGCTATCTGTATTTGATGCGCAGTTCCTGGCCTCGGTTGATCGAGCTCATTTATTGGCCGACCATGCAGATGATTTTGTGGGGGTTTATCAACCAATTCTTCGTCGGCCACAGTGAATGGGTGGCCCAGGCTGCGGGATTGTTGATAGGCGCCGTTCTACTCTGGGATGTGTTGTTTCGTGCCCAATTAGGTGTTTCCGTAGTCTTTTTCGAAGAGATGTATTCCCGAAACCTCGGGCATTTGTTCGTCAGTCCATTGCGTCCTTACGAATTGGTCATGGCCTTGTTGACGGTCAGTTTTTTAAGAACCTCGATTGGCGTCGGGGCGGCAGCGGGTCTGGCGGTCGTTCTGTATCGGTACTCGATTTTCGATATGGGGCTTCCGCTCGTGGCGTTTTTTGCAAACCTGCTCGTCATGGGATGGGCTATCGGGTTGATGGTGGTCGCGCTCGTATTGCGTTACGGACTAGGAGCGGAAAGTCTGGCTTGGGCCGTGATTTTTGCAGTTGCGCCGCTCAGCGGGATTTATTATCCAATTTCCGTGCTTCCCGATTGGCTGCAAAAAATTGCTTTGCTGTTACCCTCCAGCCATGTCTTCGAAGGTATGCGTGCCGTTGTGCGAGATCATGTTTTTTCTCTCGATTCGTTTTGGATGGCCGTTCTGTTGAACCTGATTTACCTCTTGATCGGTTTCGCTCTTTATCTTTTCGCCTTTCATGTCGCCCGTAAACGCGGCCTATTGTTGCAAATGGGGGAATGAGTGGGCTGTCGCGATAGCCTGGAACCGTCCTAAGTACCTGAAGCTCCATTTTTCCGGAGCGACCGCAAACAATGAACAAAGTCAACGTCCTGTTTTGTTGTATGGCTAATATATGCCGGTCTCCGATGGCCGAGGGAGCCCTAAGAGAACTGGTGAAGAATGCCGGTTACACGGACAAGATATTCATAGACTCGGCCGGAACCCATGCTCACTATTTGGGGCGCCCACCCGATCCGCGAGCTCAGCGGGCCATGTTGGAGCGGAGGATCGATATCAGCGGTTTACGCTCAAGGAGGATTTTGCTCGCGGATTTTCAGAGGTTCCACCACATTTTGGTGATGGATGCAGAAAATTACGACGCGCTGCGGTTTATTTGTCCGAGAGCCCACATCCACAAGATTCGGTATCTTCTAGACTTTGCGCCTCAGTTCAAGACACGTGATGTTCCCGACCCATATCATGGGGAAGAAATCGTTTTTTACCGGGTGCGAGAGATGATAGAACGGGCAGCGGAGGGAGTATTCGCGTACTTACACGAGTCTTTGAACGACAACAAAGTTACGTAAAACGAGAGGGTTGAAAGCCTAATTCGTGTCACGCCCCTAAAAAGTCAAGGCTACAATCTTGAACATCATTATTAACGCTCATAGAATAGTGTCCCGTTGCGTGGTAATCGGCTCTAGCGCGGGTTTCCACCAGCGGGCGTAACCGAGTTACGTCGTCATGGACGCTCTTGATGTCAGGGAGCGTTGTGTCACAAACCAAAGAGTTTTGTTGAGGTAAGAAAGATGGAACAAGAAAAAGACAATTTCTGGCTCTACATCGGCGGTATCATCATAGCGACTGTTGTCGGCGTTTTCCTGTTGAAGAGCAGGGAAATGGAAAGCGTGCCCGCCAAGGCCTATGAGGAAACAAGGGCACAAATCGAGAAACAGATC